>NZ_JMKI01000005.1 GCF_000712295.1 Synergistes jonesii
TGCGACCGTAGTCCCCAGGCGGGACACTTATCGCGTAGCTGCGGCACGGAGTACTGCTTACCCCACACCCAGTGTCCATCGTTTACGGCCAGGACTACCGGGGTATCTAATCCCGTTCGCTGCCCTGGCTTTCGCACATGAGCGTCAGTCTTGTGCCAGGAAGCCGCCTTCGCCACCGGTGTTCCTCCCGATATCTACGCATTTCACCGCTACACCGGGAATTCCGCTTCCCTCTCACATACTCTAGATTATCAGTTTCAACTGTGATGCAAAGGTTGAGCCTCTGCCTTTTACAGCCGACTTGATTATCAGCCTGCGTGCGCTTCACGCCCAGTAATTCCGGACAACGCTTGCCACCTACGTATTACCGCGGCTGCTGGCACGTAGTTTGCCGTGGCTTTCTCTTGCGGTACCGTCACTCGCTTCTTCCCGCAAAACAGGGCTTTACATCCCGAAGGATTTCTTCACCCACGCGGCGTCGCTGGGTCAGGGTTTCCCCCATTGCCCAATATTCCCCACTGCTGCCTCCCGTAGGAGTCTGGACCGTCTCTCAGTTCCAATGTGGCCGGTCAACCTCTCAGTCCGGCTATCCGTCTTCGCCTTGGAGGGCCTTTACCCCTCCAACTAGCTGATGGAACGCGAGTCTCTCTGTTACCGGATCGCTCCTTTTACCTCTCGGCTTATGGGGTATTAGCTGACGTTTCCATCCGTTGTCCCCCTGTAACTGACAAGTCCTCACGCGTTACTCACCCGTCCGCCACTAAAATCATGTCTAAGCAAGCTTCTACATGATCCCCGTTCGACTTGCATGTGTTAGGCGCGCCGCCAGCGTTCGTCCTGAGCCAGGATCAAACTCTCCGTTTGATGCTGACGCGCTGCTCGACTGGTCTCCCTCTCCCGGCTTGACCGGGCACAGGGCTCCTTTTCTCTCAGGCCCGCTACCTTAGCGCTACCGCCTCTCGGCTTTCTGCTCTAAGGACGCTTCTACTTTGCTTTCCTTATCCCTTTGTCATGGTGCCTGTCGCGCCGCCGGGTTTCGCTAAAAGGCGTCCCGGCCGAGGCGCAACAGGTGGAAGTATATTACCCTTCCGCCTTTACGTCAAGGCCTTTTTTTCAGGACACACGGATTAGTGAAGACTGCCTTTCGATGACCTTTCGCCGTAAATCTCAATTTTTTCACATTAAAAATTCTTAAAATACAATTTAAAAAGCGCCGCCATGACTCGGCCGCTAATCGAGCGCTGCCGTTTACTGTATAATATGCAGGATGAAGGCGGGGGTTTTTTTTGGAATTTATGAGCTTTATACCACTCTTCGGCACTCTTGCGAATGCGCTGCTGATCGCAGCGGGCTCCACCGCTGGGCTGCTGCTCCGCAAAAATCTGCCTGCCAAAGCCGCCGAACTGCCAACGCAGGGTATGGCCCTTTTCGTAATAACGCTCGGCGTAGGCATGGCGATAAAGACACAGAATCCTATCGTAGCGGTAGCAAGCATCGCCGGAGGTTCGCTGATCGGCGAGCTGCTGGGGCTGGAAGCGGCCTTTGAATCGGCGAGCCGGAGGCTTGAGAAAAAATTCGCCTCGGGCGGCGGCTTCTTATCGGGATTCATAACGGCAAGCCTCGTCTACTGCACGGGGTCGATGGCCGTGCTCGGCTCCTTCGAAGAGGGGCTGGGCGGTTACCCGTCGCTGCTGATCACGAAGGGACTCATCGACGGCATGATGTCTGTTGCGATGGCCGCGTCGCTCGGCTTCGGCGTGATACTGTCGAGCATTCCGGTATTCATCTATCAGGGGGCGCTGACGATTGCGGCGGGATGGCTCCAGCCTTTCATGTCAGAAGCGGCGGTGACCGAGATGAGCGCGGCGGGCGGGCTTATGTTGATGGCCATCGGCTTAAATCTCCTCGGGCTGATGAAGATACGCGTCATGAATATGCTGCCCGGCTTCGTACTGGCGGTCCTTCTCGTAAAGCTCTTCCCGTAGAGACTGTGGAGCAGATTTTTTAAAAATATAACGGGAGCCGCCCGGCTGGACGCGACTCATATGACTTAATTTAACTTTGCGCCGCCTACGCGGCGGCTAAAAGAGAGCGGCTCTCTCAGGACCTGCTCCGTTATGCTACAATATCCGCGTTCCGACGCGCTTCCGTGCCGCGGAGTGGACGCCGGAGGCATCGTAGATGGAGGTATGCAAATGACGTTATCTTTGACTGGCGCGTTAAAAGGCGCGGCGCTGCTCGTTGCGGCGCTCTTCTGCCTTGCGGAGGGCGGCTTTGCCGAAGCGTCGTGGGTAAATTCCGACATAACGGCGGCGGGCGAGGCTTCCGACAAGCCCTCGCCGCGCGACGACTTTCACCGCGCGGTGAATTATGAATGGCTTTCGACAGCTAAGTTCAAGAGCGGCGAATCGCGAGTCAACTCCTTTTCCGAAAGGGACGACGAGGTCGAGGAGCAGATAAAGGGGCTGCTGACGGACGGCTCCCTTAAAGGGCACGAGGCGGAGCTGACGCAAAAATTCCACCGCATGCTGCTGGACTGGAACGATAGAGACCGCCTGGGCGTAGAGCCGGTGATGCCTTATATCAGACGCATCGAGGCGATCAAAAGCATCGAGGATCTAACGGCCTACCTGACGGACGCGAAAGATCCGCATTTCGGCTCGCTGCTCATGGGCGTCGGCACGACGGCCGACAGCCGCGACGCGACGAACGAGACGGTCGCGATATGGCCCTCCGGCCTGCTGCTCGCCGACGCTGACGAATACAGGGCCGCCGAGCTCAGCGCCTCCGCAAAGCGCCGCAAGGCCGCGAACGACGCCTATATAATGAAGCTGCTGCAAAAGGCCGGATACGGCAGGGAGCGCGCCCGTGCGATGAACGACGGGCTCTTCCGCATCGAGAGGAAGCTCGCAGCCAAGTCCATGGGGCTGAAGGCGCTGCGCATGCCGGCGGCGCGTAGGTCGTGCTACAACGTGCGCACGAAGAAAGAGCTCGCCGCGGCCTCTAAGAGATTTCCGCTGGCCGCGATCGTCGACTCCGAGGGCTACGGCGAAAGCCGCGAATTCGTGCTGCGCGAACCGGAATGGCTGAAAAATATCAACGAGGTCTACGCGCCGGAAAATCTTGAAGACATCAAAAGCCTGCTCGTCGTCAAGACGCTGCTCTCCACGGCCAATCTGCTCGACCGCGAGGCGCGCGGCTGGGCCGTCGAGCGCGTCAACTCCGTGATGGGCAGCAGCGGCGAGATACCCAACGACCAGTACGCCTATGAAATGGTATCGGCGTATCTTGACGAACCGCTTGGAAGGGTCTACGCCGAAAAATACGCCGACCCAACGGTCAAGGCGCGGGTCGAGGAGCTCATCTCTAAAGTCACCGACTATTACAGGGAAATGCTCTCGAAAGAAGAGTGGCTGACGAAAAAGACGCGCGAAAAAGCCATAGCCAAGCTCGACGCGTTGACCGTGCGCGCGGCGTACCCCGAAAAGTGGGAGGACTTCTCGGAGCTCGATTTCAAAGATAACGCCGCCGGCGGCAACCTCGTCGAAGCGGCCGCTGCGATAGGTAAATTTGAAAGAAAGCGCGACGCCAAGCTCGTGAACTCCAAGGTCGACAAGAGCAAATGGATAGCCGTGCCGCAGACGGTCAACGCCTACTACTCGCCGGCGGACAACTCAATCAACATTCCGGCCGGCATACTGGGCGGCGTCTTCTATCCGCGCGGCGGAGGAGCCGAGGGGCTGCTCGGCGGCATCGGCATGGTGATAGGGCACGAAATAACCCACGCCTTCGACACGAACGGCTCGCAGTACGATGAAAACGGTAACCTGTCGAACTGGTGGACGAAAAAAGACAAAAAAGAATTCGACGCGCGCGCTAAGGCGATAAGCGACTACTTCAGCACGCTCGACGCGGCGCCCGGCGTAAAGACCGACGGCGAGCTCGTGCTCAGCGAAGCGATAGCCGACTTGGGCGGCCTCAGCTGCATGGCTGCGATAGCGCGCGAAAGCGCAGGCTTCGACTTCGCGAAATTCTTCGAAGCCTACGCGAAGGTATGGCGCAGCCGCGCGACAAAAGAATCCGAGGAGTACAGGATAAAGGAGGACGTACATCCTCTGCCCTTCCTGCGCACCAACGCGAACGTACAGCAGCTCCAAGAATTCTACGACGCTTTCGGAGTGGAGCCAGGCGACGGCATGTACCTCGCACCGGAAAAGAGGATAACGCTCTGGTAATGAAGAGAATCTTTTTACAAAAAGCAGGAGCCCTCCGGGCCCCTGCTTTTGTGTTATCGAGCGTTCAGTTAGAAGTTTAGAAGTTGACGGAGGTGCTGAAGCGGACGACGTGGTCTTTCCCGACTTCGCCGCCCTGGTTGCCGGTGATGCTGTCGCCGTGGTCGACCTGGTCATAGGCGAGTTCGAAGTAGATGGCCGGCGTGTACTGATAGCCGATGCCGACGCCCCACTCGGTCGCGTCGTCAAGGTTGACGGTATCGTAGTCGACCGTAGCGAAGCGCGCGAAGGAGCTCCACTTGTCGTTCCACTGCTGCTCGGCCTTGACGAACCAGTACTTCGACGTGCCGAAAGGATCCGCCACGCCCATGTTCAAGCCTACGAAGTCGTAGGCGCCGCCTCCGATGGCGTAGCGGTCGGTGTATCCGAAGAAGGTGTTGTCCTGCTGCGAATATTCGATCCACAGGCTGGTGAACTTGAGGAGGTCCTGGTCGATGCTCAGGATGGCCTTCCAGGCGTTCGGGCTGTCTTCGACCGCGAAGGCGGGAAGCCCCTGCGGCGTTACGACGTCGTCGCCGTAATTCTGCCAGTAGTAGATTCCTTTAAGCTCGACGGCGGGGGTGAACTTGTAGCCCATGTAAGCGGCGTATGTGGCCGTGGCAAGGTCGAGGGTGTCGATCCCGGTCGAGTCGTCGTCAAACCAGTAGCCGGTGCCGCCGAGGAAGAACTTCTCGTTCGGGGTCCAGTTCAGGTCGAGGATATAGGCCATGAAGGCGCTGTCTAAGTCGAGGCCCCACGCATCAGCGGTGGCGTCGTATAGGCCATAGTTGTCGTTGCGACCGACGATCGCAGTGGCCCTAAAGGCGTTCCACTGTTTGCTGAGCTGGAAACCGTCGATGCGGAAGTCGCCGAATATGGCGTCGTTGTCAGTGTAGAGCCCATTCTCGTCTTCAAAGTCGACGGTGAAGCGGCCGACGCGGAGTCCGATGTCGTAGGGCAGCTTCGTATCGACGAACAGCTGCGCCCAGCTCATGTTTTGAAGGTCGCCGCGACCGCCGCGGCCGGCGGGAGCGCCCGAGCCGTCAGCACCGGTACGGTATTCGGCGTAGAAGTAGGTGTCTTCGTTGATCTGCTTGGTCAGATAGAGGCGGAACTGCTCCTTCTCAAAGTCGTTCTTCCTGCCGTTCTCGGTGAAGAGATAGTTGCCGCTGTCGGTGTCGCCCGAGAATTTCGCCTCGAAGAGGAAGGTGCCGCGGATCTTCCATCCGCCGACGCCGTCTTCCAGCACCGCGACCCTCTTGTCGAGCTGATCGACTTTGACGCCGAGAGCGTCAAGCTCGTCCTTGAACTCCATGACGAGCTTCTTGAGAAGCTCGAGGTCCTGCTTGCTCGCCTTGTCGGCGTCCACCGCGACGAGCGCGCGCGCCACTATCGACGCCATTTCGTAGCGGGTGGCGGGCTGTGCGCCCTTGAACGAGCCGTCTGGATAGCCCGATACTATGCCGCGCGACGCAAGAAGCCCCACCGCGTCATAGGCCCAGTGCCCCTGCGGCACGTCCATGAACGGATTCGACGCCGCCATCGCGGGAGCTGCGGCCGCAGCGAGCGCAAGCGCCGCTATAACTGCAAGAAATTTCTTCATAGATATCCAACTCCTTCTGCTTTTTGTTTATCTATCCCGCGAAAGGACCCGCTTCGCATTCGGCGCTGACCCGCCAAGTGACCGAAGTTGCCTCGGCGCTTCCCGCCGCTTCTCCAAGCGTCCTCTCGCCTTAAAATCCTCCCGGGCCGCGTCGATTCGTTTCGCTTCCTCCTCTCTGCCGCGGTCGGGCGGAAGTCCAAGCATATATACACGTGCTGCTGAAATCATCATTGCTTCCCACTGGCGCGTGACGCCGCATCGCGCAAAAATAATGCAACACATCGCGCATACATAATACATAAATGCATGCCGGCACACCGAACCCTATAAATTTTTTACTCTCCCGCACACTGTAGGGATATGTTAGCATTGCCTAACTTAATTGTCAATCGTTTTTCATAAAGCTTTAAACTTTAAACTGCAAAAAGCGCATCTAAAACCCCAGGTAAAAAAAGAGCGCCGAGCAGGTACCATTTGTAAAAACAGCGCTAAGCTTTAGTCAGCAGAACACAAGTCATCACCTGAGAGTTGAGAGCAGATCATCTCATACCGACTACCCAAAATCAGGGTCGAGACGAAAAAGATGCGGGACGCCGTCCCCTTCGTCGGCCTTCATCCCGATACTGATTCCCCCGGGTCATCAATAGCTCCATAGGAGTCAGAAAGAAGAAGGGCTGTAAGGACTCCGACCATCTCCTGTATCCTGTAAGAGCGGCCATGCGTTCTGGCGGAACGTGTCGGCGCTGCCGCTGTCGTCGCGCACCTCGACCAAGCGGCTGCGGCCTGTAGAGATGAGTAACTGCCGCCCAAAGACGCTGCGCTTTTTGTTCTGCACGACCGTGGAGCGGCTCGGCGGCTCGTGCCCATGCGCGGCGGATTTATCTGCGCGTGAAGGGAGGATTTGGAGGGAGGCGGCTTTTAGGCGCATACGGGAAACTGGAGCAGTTGAGTTTTTCTCTGGAGTGGGACAGTAATTGCCTCGATCATAAATAGAGGAGAGTGTAAACGACAAGTCCGCATAGACGCGGAGCGCTTTCTTTTCGACGGCGGCGGCGATGTAAAGAAGCTGTTTTTTGTTTCGCATCCCACCTTGCCATCGAACCTGACTTTCTTCTTTTCTCTCAAGGGGATCGATAAGAAAGCCGGCTAAAAATAACGCGGCGCCTCGGCGGGCCGCTTATTTGAAATCCGCCGGGCTTCACCGAAGTATCCCGTTTTGAATTTTAATCTCCGGCCGCCTTTGAGATCAGCCTCTCAAGATAGCGCGACTTGAGCTGAGCCTGCGCGAAGGAGCGCTGCACGCCCGGCAGCTTCAGTATCGCGCCCAAGACGCCTCCGAGCAGCCTGTGGCTGTAGAGGACCCTGTTGTCGAAGATAAGCTCCTGCAACTTGCCGCGCTCAGTCGCCATCGCGACGACCCTGTGAGTCGTGTCGAGCGGCGTGATCATCCGCTTCGGGCGCGGCAGCAGACGCAGGGCCTTCTTCGGGCAGCGCCTCACGCAGACGCCGCAGCCGATGCAGCGCTCGGGCACGACGCGCGCTTTCTTTTTGCCGTTCTCTTCCGTCATCTCTATCGCGCTTACCGGACATATCTTTTGGCACTTGCCGCAGCCGATGCAGGTTGCGCTATCTATCTCGGAGATGAAGTTAGAGCAGATCGTCTGCGCAACGCCGAAGCGCTTTATCGCGAGCAGCGCCTCGCAGCAGCAGGAGCAGCAGTTGCAGATGAAGTTAACGCGGCGGCGCACGTTTTCGCCGAACTGCACGAGGTCGTGCTCGTAGGCCTGGGCGAGCAGTTCGCGGCATTCGGAGGCCTCCACGCTGCGCGCATGCCCGTACTTTATCAGGGTCGCCGCCGTGCTGTTGAAAGTCATGCAGATGTCCATCGGGGCGTCGCAGGCTGCGCCCATGTGCTGCGCTTTGTGGCGGCAGTAACACATGCTCACGCCGATGTGCGAAGCCGTCTCTATGACGTTCGTCGCGCGCTCGTAGTCGAGGACGTGCAGCGCGTATTCGTCGGGAATCTGCGGCTCCTGCGGGAATATCCTCCCCATCTGTATATCGCCGCCGCACACGAGGTCGCGCATGAAGTCCTCCTCGACCGTTATGTACTGGTAGAAGAGCTCGGAGAGCGTCTTCTGGTCTATGTCGCGGCGGACGCGCATCAGCGAGAATTCGAAGAAGCCGGCCATAGGCGGCGGCACGGCGTAGAGCTGCCCGCCCTCCTGCTCTATGTCGACGAGCAGCGCGCGCGACGCGAGCTCGTCGAGATTTTTCTGCGCCTCGGCCTCGCCTGTCCCCCATATCTCCGCGGCGCTGCGGACGCCGAAGGGCTTTATCGGAAGCTGGGCCATCAGCCCCGCCTCCTTTTCCGTCATCAGATTTTTCAGTATATCGTAGAGCAGCTTCGACTCCGGCGCTCCCTGCGGGAAACGGTTGAGTCTCTCGACGAGGCGCGAATACGGAGAGCCGTGCATGTGATTGTGTGCCATAAAATTTCCTCCGCTGCGGATGTATCCTCATGCAATTATACAATCTGTCCTGCGCGGCCGCCAGTGTGATACAATAGCGAAGCGTCGACTTTTATCCTGACGAAAAGATGTGAGGTCATGACGAGGATTTTAAAGGGAAAACCCGTGATAGATTCGCTGAATACGCATCTCAAGAGCGAGAGCGAAGGGCTGCGCTCCCGCGGCCTTGTGCCGGTCCTCGCAATAGTGCGCGTGGGAGAGAACGCCGACGACGTCACTTACGAAAGAAGCGCCGAAAAATGCTGCGCCGCCGCCGGCGTCGAGGTAAAAAAATATCTTTTCGCCGCCGACGTCCGCGAAGAGGAGATATTGTCCGCGGTACGCGCTATAAGCGTCGATAAAAATATCCACGGCGCGCTGATACTGCGCCCCCTGCCGCCGCACATCGACGACCGGGCGCTCTGCCGCGCTCTTGCGCCGGAGAAGGACGTCGACGGCATAACGGAGTATTCGATGGCCGGCGTCTATTCCGACAAGCGCGTCGGCTTCTCGCCCTGCACCGCCGAAGCGTGCATCGACATGCTGAAGCATTATAATATTGAAATAGCCGGTAGGCGCGCTGTAGTCGTGGGACGAAGCTTCGTCGTCGGCAAGCCGGCCGCGATGATGCTCCTGCGCGAGAACGCGACGGTGACGATATGCCACACTAAGACGAAGGAGCTCGCCGCGCTCTGCCGCGAGGCGGAGATACTCGTCGTCGCGACCGGGCACGCGAAGCTGATAACGGAGGGCTTCTTTTCTCCGAGGCAGACGATAATCGACGTCGGCATCAACGTCGACGAAGAGGGAAAGCTCTGCGGCGACGTCGACAGGGAAAAGGCCGAAGGCATAGTAAGCGCGATAGCGCCGGTGCCGGGCGGCATAGGGCGCGTTACTACCGCGGTGCTCGCGAAACACGTAATCGAGGCCTGCAAGAGGAGCGCCTTAAAAGAAACGTGATTAAAAATCCTATCTGCATAATTTTACACGAAGGCCCGGGCTTTTGCGAGCCCGGGCCTTGCTTTATCTGGAGCTTTTTAGAGGCGCCGATATCGGCTTGGCGCGGCGGCCCCGTAAATTTTAAAGCGTGCGCGGCGAAATTCTATTCGGCCGCGGCGTCTTTCTGCGCCGAGACAGGGTCGACCATTATGCCGACGCCCATCGTCGCCGCGATCGTTATGCTCTTGACGTATGTGCCCTTTACCGCTGCCGGGCGAGCTTTGAGTATCGCGCGGAGAAGGGCCTTGACGTTGCCGAGGAGGTTCTCGACGGGGAATGAGGCTTTTCCGACCGCGTTGTGCGTGATAGCGGTTTTGTCGACGCGAAACTCTACGCGGCCGGCTTTGATTTCTTTGACGGCGCCGGCAACATCGAATGTGACGGTATTCGTCTTGGCGCTCGGCATGAGGCCGCGCGGCCCGAGGACTTTGCCGAGACGTCCTGCCGCCTTCATGATATCCGGTGTGGCGATTACCGCATCAAAATCAAGTCTGCCGTTCTGGATCTCAGCTACCAAATCTTCGCCGCCGACGATGTCCGCGCCAGCATCCTGAGCTTCCTTCTGCTTCTCGCCGAGTGCAAGGACCGCTACCTTCTTCGTGTGGCCGGTGCCGAAGGGAAGGACTATTGTGCTGCGAACCTGCTGGTCTGCATGACGGGGATCAACGCCCAGACGAACATGGAGCTCGAGGCTTTCGTCGAATTTAGCCGTCGCGCATTCCTTCGCGAGGGCGATAGCCTCTGAGAGCGTATATTGCTTCGTGAGATCTACTTTTTCGAGTAACGCCTTATAACGCTTGCTTTTTTTTGACATTTATTTTTCCTCCTTGTGGTAATGGCGGATGCCCTGCGGGCTCCTCCCACTCCCGCCGGTCGGCGGGGACTAATCGAAATCAGCGGACTATTTCGATTCCCATCGAGCGCGCCGTGCCTTCGATCATCTTCATTGCCGTTTCGATGTCGTTGGCGTTGAGGTCGGGCATCTTGAGAGCTGCGATGTCCTGCACCTGTTTTTTCGTCAGCTTGCCGACCTTCTCCTTGTTCGGGACCGCCGAGCCCTTATCTTTGCCCGAAGCCTTTTTGATAAGTACGCTCGCCGGCGGCGTCTTCAGTACGAAGGTGAAGCTGCGGTCGGCGTAAACGGTGATGATGACCGGGATTATCATGCCGACCTGATCTGCCGTCTTGGCGTTGAACGCCTTGACGAACTCCATAATGTTGATTCCGCGCTGGCCGAGCGCCGGTCCTACTGGCGGCGCCGGCGTGGCCTTTCCTGCGGGGAGCTGAAGTTTAAGCTCCCCAACTACCTTCTTAGCCATTTCTAATGTTTCCTCCTTAGGTCAAGCCCCCCGCCGCAAGGCAAAGGGCGCTGCTTACTTTTCATGGTACGCGGGACGCGAGGCGATATGGCGCGCTAAACCCTTTCCAGGTCGCTGTAGTCCGCCTCCACGTCCGTTTCTCTGCCGAAGAAAGTGACCCTGACCTTTATCCTTGCCTTATCGGCGTCTATCGCTACGACGGGGCCGCTCTGCCCTTCGAAGGGGCCGGATTTCATCTGCACTATCTCTCCGACGTTGAAATCCACTTCCACCTTCGGCTTCGCTTCTTTGCAGAGCTTCCGCATGATGTCTTCGACTTCCTTCGGAGAAAGGGGGATCGGATGGTTTCCGGAGCCGACGAAGCCGGTCACTCCCGGCGTGTGGCGGACTGCATACCAGGAATCTTCTTCAAGTATCATCTCGACAAGGACATAGCATGGAAAGAGCTTTTTCTTGACATGCTTGGTTTTTCCGTCTTTCTTTTTCTCGGTGTCTTCTTCGGGCACGAGAACGCGGAAGATTTTATCCTCCATACGCATAGTCGCGATACGTTGGTCGAGGTTCGCCTTGACCTTTTTTTCGTACCCCGAATACGTCTGTACTATATACCAGCGGCGTTCTTGTGTGTTTCCAAATAAATCGCTCATGCTAAAAGAGGACGATAAGCCCTCTCCACCTCCAGGTTACCGTCGAGATACAGCCTGCTGCCAGTCATCCGCGCGCTACCCGATAATCCTCGAAAAGACTCCGGTCAGTATCAAATCTACCAGTCCGAGATAAGCCGCCGAAATCGCCGTGACCACTATGACTATTACGGTCGAGTACCACAGCTGCTGCTTTGTGGGCCACGTGACTTTCCTGAGTTCGGCTCTTGACTCTCGGATGTAGTCGAGGACTTTATCCATAACCCCGACCTCCTCATTCATCGACTTTTGTATAAAATAACTCTGCTGCCTCCAGGCCGTTTTTGAAGAAAAAAATGGCAGGCCTGGAAGGATTCGAACCCTCAACCCCCGCATTTGGAGTGCGGTGCTCTAACCAGTTCGAGCTACAGACCTGCAAGCAAGGGGTATTTTACACTATTTGCATTCTTTGTGCAAGGTTCGCTTATCACAGAATTTGCAGTATTTTTTCTTTTCCAGCTTTTTTGTCGCCTTTTTTTTGTTGACGAGCGTCACATAATTGCGGCGCTTGCACTCGGTGCACTGAAGACCGACGATATCAGCCATTGTTACTCACTCCAAACAAATCAAGTCAAGGGCGGCGGTCCTGCCGCCCGCATATCAGCCGGTTATTCGATGATCTGAGTGACGACGCCGGCTCCCACCGTGCGGCCGCCTTCTCGGACCGCGAAGCGAAGGCCTTCCTGCATCGCTATCGGCGCTATCAGCGTCACTTCGAATGTGCTGTTGTCTCCAGGCATTACCATCTCTACGCCTTCCGCAAGTTTGATCTCTCCCGTGATGTCTGTCGTGCGGAAGTAGAACTGCGGCTTGTAGCCGCTGAAGAACGGCGTATGGCGTCCGCCCTCTTCTTTCTTGAGCACGTATACTTCTCCTTTGAAGTGCGTGTGCGGATGGATGCTTCCCGGCTTCGCAAGTACCTGGCCGCGCTCGACGTCTTCTTTGCCTATGCCGCGCAAAAGGATGCCTACGTTGTCTCCCGCTTCCGCGTCGTCGAGGATTTTACGGAACATCTCAAGGCTCGTCGCAACTGTCTTGCGCGTGTCTTTTATTCCTACTATCTCTACTTCGTCTCCGGGCTTGATTATTCCTTTTTCTACTCTGCCCGTCACCACTGTGCCGCGACCAGTGATCGTGAAGACGTCTTCTATCGGCATCAGGAAGGGGAAGTTGACTTCGCGCTCCGGCGCCGGTATGTAGTCGTCGCACGCCTTCATCAGTTCCATTATCTTTTCCGTCCACTCGTTGTCTTCTTCCGATTCCAACGCTTTCAGCGCGCTGCCGCGGATTATCGGGATGTCGTCTCCAGGGAATTCGTATTTGTTCAATAGGTCCCTTATCTCCATCTCAACAAGGTCGAGAAGTTCCGGGTCGTCTACCATGTCGCATTTGTTCATGAATACTACCAGCGCCGGAACGTTGACCTGACGCGCCAAAAGTACGTGCTCGCGCGTCTGCGCCATCGGACCGTCCGTCGCCGCTACCAGCAGGATCGCTCCGTCCATCTGAGCCGCTCCCGTTATCATGTTTTTGATGTAGTCCGCGTGACCGGGGCAGTCGATGTGTGCGTAGTGGCGCTTCTCCGTCTCGTATTCGACGTGGGAGATGTTGATCGTTATGCCGCGCTCTCTCTCTTCCGGCGCCTTGTCTATCATTTCGAACGGCGTGAAGTCCGCCCCTCCATGACGCGCCAGCGTCTTCGTGATGGCCGCCGTCAGCGTCGTCTTGCCGTGGTCTATGTGACCTATCGTACCTATGTTCAGATGCGGCTTGCTGCGTACGTATTTCTCTTTTGCCATACTAAAAATCCTCCTTAGTATTTGGTTCTACGGTACTTATGCCCCTCCGGGGCTCGTATTCTTTTCTTTCGGCACATCAAAAAAGACCCGGGAAAAGAGCCGGATCTCTTTACAGATATGTAAAAGGATTATATCGTACAATTTTTTGAATTGCAATATTTCGCGACGATTCGTGACAAAAATTTTCGCGGGGCTATGCGAGCATGGCGCGACGACGCCCCGCGAGATCGCGAAATCTCGCCTTACGCCCGCGCCATAAAAAAGCCCCGTCCGCGCGGACCTTAGGCGCGCGGAAAACTCCGGCGGAAGACGCCCGCGCCCCGTTTTTTGCGGCTTGATTTTTACTTCGATGCGCTCTTCGCAAAAACATATATTTTGCTGTAGTATAGGAGCGATGAAAATCGAAAGAGGTGATAGGCGTGAAGCATTATGCCGAATACTATTTTGACGGCGTCGGCAGGCTGACGCTCGGGGAAGAGGATGGCAGCCTGACCGACCTGCACTTTGAAAAAAGCTCCGCGCGGGCGCGCGGAGAGTTCGCTATTAAGGAGACGGAGCTGCTCGCCGAAGCGCGCAGAGAGCTTGAAGAATATTTCCGCGGAGAGCGCAGGGCCTTCGATCTGCCGCTCGCGCCGCGAGGGACGCCGTTTCAGCTGCGCTGCTGGAGCGCGCTGCTCAGGATCCCTTACGGCGAGACGGCGGCTTACCGCGACATAGCGCTCGCTGTGGGGTCGCCGAAGGCTTTTCGCGCCGTGGGGATGGCGAACAACAGGAATCCTATCGCGATCATAATTCCCTGCCACAGAGTCGTAGGAGCGGACGGAAGTCTCGTCGGCTTCGGCGGCGGGCTCGAAGTAAAGGAATTTCTTCTCGGGCTCGAAGCGAAGTATCGCTGGGGTAGGCCTTAAAGCGCTTTCAACGCGGCGGCCGTAAAAGGCGCCAACTCTGAAACGCGCGGGATATTCAAAGCGTTTCCGCGCCGCGATAAAGCTTCGTAGCGAAGAGCGCCCGGCCTTCGCGACTTAATTTATTTTTCGTCAAACCGCCGCGTATAAAATGCCGCAAATACGCTAAATATAAATTCCGATATTATATAATATGGATGTAATCATCCTGTTTAAAGAAGAGGTATGCGATGCGGAAGTTTTGCCTGTGTTGCTTTCTTATATTGCTCCCGCTGCTGCTTATTCCATCGGCGGCGTTCCCAAATCATTTGTTCCTTTCCAGATACAGGCAGACTCTGCTGAATTTAGAGAGCGGTATGGGCGCGAACAACGCGGTCGACATATGCCAGACGGAGGACGGCTATATCTGGATAGCTTCGTACAGCGGACTGCTGCGATACGACGGCACGAGTTTCACACGCTTCAGCGACGGCACGAACGGCTATACTGCACAGAGCGCGAGGAGGCTCTTCATAGACAGATCGGGCAGGCTGTGGATCGGTACGAACGACAATGGGCTCTTCGTCATGGAAGGGAGCAGATTCCGTAGAATGACGGACTCCGCTCACGGCGCTTTCAACTCGGTGCGCGCGATCGCACAGGACCAAAAGGGCGATATCTACGTCGGGACCTCCGGCGGCATAGCCGTGGTCGTAAACGGCGGCCTCGAACGCGTCGCCCTCGGCGGGCACGACTCCGAATCGATTCTCGACATAGCCTGCGGCGCCGGGGGCTGCGTATGGGCGGCGACGCGCGGCGGCGACATACTGATACTTCGAGGCGGCAGGCTGAAAAAGGTCATCACGCCGAACGAGCTGGGCGGCTATAAGGCGCGCTGCCTTTTCTACCGCTCCCCGGGAAGGATGCTGGCAGGACTCTCCAGCGGCAACATCCTATCGATAAGGGATGAGGACGATCTCACCGATGCAAAATTCATCGCGACCCCGAAGTTCGAAAACGTCAACAGCCTCTACGAAGACGCCGAAGGCCGGCTGTGGGTCTGTTCCGACAGCGGCATCGCGTTCTTCGATAAAAATATGAGATTCAACCGCGTCAGCGGCGCTCTGTTGAGCGACTCGGTGGAAAATATTTTCCAGGATTACGAAGGACAGTTCTGGCTGGGGTCGTCGCGGCACGGGTTGCTCTATCTTTCGAAGAAAATTTTTATGGACGTAGGTTTCGCGCTGCTCATGCCGCGCAGCGTGGTCAACGCGGTGCTTCCCGTCGATGAAAAACTCTACATCGGCACCGACGACGGCCTCTTCATAGCCGACCCGAATTATAAGCTTGAAGAAAACCTTTTGACGGCCGCCCTCCGCGGAAAGCGCGTCAGAAACATCATGCGCGATTCCAACGGCAATATCTGGATAAGCACGAATTCGGAGCTCGGGCTCGTATGCCTTAAGAAAAGCGGCGGCACCGTCCGCCTCGGCAAGTACGCCGGCATGCCGAGCGAGAACGTGCGACTCACCGTGGAGCTGAAGAACGGAGACATCGCGGCCGGCACGAACGGCGGCGCCGCTATCATTCGCGGAGGGAATGTCGTGCGCAGCTACGGGGCGAAAGAGGGGCTCGCAAATCGGATGGTGCTGTCGATATGCGAGGACGCGAGGAACAATATCTACCTCGGCACGGACGGCGGAGGCATCTTCGTCATCGAGAACGACGTTATAAAGAGGAACATAACGAAGGGGAACGGCCTCGATTCGAACGTCATACTGCGAATGCTCTACGACGACGAAAACGGGGGCGTGTGGGTCAGCACCGGCAACAGAATCTACTTCCTCACGAAAGAGGGCTGGGTGCACAGCATCAACACGCCCGTGCCGATATCGAGCGGCGTGTACGATATAAAGTACTGCACCCACGGCAAGATAATGCTTATTTCCGACAGCGGCATCCACATCACAGACCGCGCCGAGCTGCTCAGCGGCGGCGCGACGAAGTGGAAATCCTTCGTCCGGCGCGACGGGCTCTCCGGCTCTGTAACGCCGAATTCGTGGAACAACTTCGACTCTCGCGGAAGATTTTACCTCTGCTGCACCGAAGGGCTTTATTCGATAAATCCCGACGCGGTCAGGATAAGCAACGCGCCTCCGAAGGTCGCGGTCAACAAGATAACGGTAGACGGCAAGGCCTATGAAAATCCGAAAACGCTCAGGCTCCCGAGCTCCGCGAAGAGGCTGACGATAGACCTGGCCGTGCTCAGCTACGCGAACCCGGATTACGACGTCGGAGAGTACATGCTCAAGGGCTTCGACGAAAATTCCAGCACGGCGGGAAGGCAAGAGCTGCGCAACGTCAGCTACACGAACCTCCCCGGCGGCAAATACACCTTCGTCTTCACCGCGAAGAACGCCGACGGCCTCGAATGCGACAAGCCCGTCAAGGTGGCGATCAGCAAACAGAAGACCCTATCCGAGGAGCCGCTCGCCATCCTCTACCTCCTTCTCCTGGGGCTCTTCCTCTTCTTCCTGCTCATGCAGCGCTTCTCCCGCGGGCGCTGGCGCGCGCTCAGGAGGCGCTACGACGAACTGCACGGCGCCACGGCCCAGGCCTTCACCGCCATAGCGGGCGCGGTAGACGCGAAAGACAGATATGCGCGCGGACACTCTTCGCGCGTCGCGGAGTATGCGGCCGCGCTCGGCAGGGCGCTCGGCCTCTCGGAGGAAGCCCTCGACAAGCTTTATTATGCGGCGCTGCTTCACGACGTAGGCAAGATGGGAATCCCGGACAGCATTTTGAACAAGCCGGGCAAACTTACGCCCGAAGAGTATAATGTGATGAAGTCGCATGCCGAAAGGGGCGGGATTATTTTGCGCGACGTCACTCTAATAGACGAAATCAAAAGCGGCGCGGCCTTTCATCACGAACGCTACGACGGCAAAGGCTACGGGCGCGGGCTAAAGGGAGAGGAGATTCCTTACGTGGCGCGCATCATATGCGTGGCGGACGCGCTCGACGCGATGGCTACGAAGCACGCCTACAGGGACGCTCAAGACCTTCCACACATTATATCCGAGATAGAAAGCAACGCCGGCTCCCAGTTCGACCCGGCGATAGCGGCCGTCGCGGCGAGACTGCTGAAGAGCGGAGAGCTGACGCTCTTCAGTGACTCCTATTCCGGCGAGCCCTCGCCCGGCGCCGTATAGCGGGATGGTGCTCGGCGCATGAACAAAATAGGCAGATGGCTCCTGTGGGCGGCGGCCGCGGCTTTTCTGCTCGGCCTGCTGCCGACGCTCAACGGCGCCTTTTCCGAATTTTTCACACTGACCGAGGAAGGCTTCGGCGTTACGCAGAGCTTCGTCCAGGCGGTGGAGAGCGTTACGGCCTTCGTCAGGAACTATATGTGGCACATGGTCATTTTATACGCCGTGGCCATCGCCTTCATCATATTCCTTGAAGGACAGAATCCGGACAGGACGATGCTGTGGCTTTTAGTGCTGATCTTCGTCCCCGTCTTCGGCGTCTTTCTCTATCTCTTGCTCGGACCGGACTTCCAGGGGCTGCGCAACAGGCGGCTATTCCGCGCGGCTAAGAAAAATTACGAGTTCGACCGTTCGCCTTTCAGAAAAGGAATCGAAAATCAAATCCTCATCGGACGCCTGCTGCACGCCTGCTGCGGCGCCGACCTGCTTCTGAAAAACAAAATCGACATCCTGATAAACGGCGAAGAGACCTTCCCCGCGATGGAAGCGGCGATCGCCGGCGCGGAAAAGTTCATACATGCGGAATTTTTCATATTCCGCGACGACGAGCTCGGCCGCCGCTTCGGAGACGCCCTTGCCGCCGCCGCGCGGCGCGGCGTTAAGGTGCGCCTGCTTTACGACGCGGTCGGAAGCTGGGGGCTCAAGGCGAAATTCGTCAAAGAGCTCGAAGCGGCCGGCGTCGAGTGCCGCTCTTTCATGCCGGTCTGCCTGCCGCTTTTTCACCGCCAGATGAACTTCCGCAACCACAGAAAAATCATCGTGATCGACAGGAAGGCCGCCTTCACCGGCGGGCTGAACGTCGGCGTGGAGTACGAGGGCAGAGGGCCTCTCGGCTTCTGGCGCGACACCTTTGTGCGCGTAGAGGGCGAAGCGGTGCCGGCGCTGCATAAGATATTCATCGACGACTGGTGCACGAGGGCGAAGAACGATCGTGGAAGGGTATGTGAGGACTCCGGCGAGACGAGGGGTGGCCTGCCGGCGACAGACGATTATTCCGCTCTGCCGACCTTGCCGATGCAGGTCGTCGAAAGCGGCGTGGACAGCGTATGGCGTGCGATAGCTAACGGCTACTACGGGATGATCTCGCGCGCGCAGAGCAGGGTCTGGGTGACGTCGCCCTACCTCGTGCCGGGGCCGGCTTTAATGAATGCGCTTACGACGGCCGCGCTCTCCGGCGTGGACGTGCGCGTGATGATTCCTTCGAAGAGGGACCACTTCCTCGTGTTCTGGGGAAGTAGGAGCAACATAGCCCCCCTGCTGCGCGCCGGCGCGCGCGTCTTCACCTATCAGAAGGGCTTCATCCACACGAAATCCGTCGTCGCGGACGGGCGCACTTCCTCCGTCGGCACCTGCAACATGGACGTACGGAGCCTCGAGATAAATTTTGAGACGCAGCTCTTCATCTACGACGCGGAAACGGCGCGGAAATTCGAGCTTCAGTTCGAGAAGGACATGGAGGATTGCCGCGAGCTTCGCGCCGATGAGTGGGAAAAGCGCCCCTTCTATCAGAAGCTGCTTGAATCCTTCGGGCGCCTCTATTCGGCTCAGATCTGAGATGGAAGACAGGGTATTCGAGCGGCGCTTTTCGGAACATCCGGCCTTCTGGGCCGCCTGCGTAACGGCGGTGACGCTCATCTACGTCTATATATTCGGCAAGCTGAACGAGGCGCGCCCGCAGCGCGACGCCGGCGCGATATGGCTTCTCCTGTGCTTTTCGATGACGGGGCTCTCGTACGTCGCGCGGCGCACCGAAACGATTCGCGGCACGCTGCTGCGCCGCTGGATGGACAGGGCCGGCAGCGTCTGGCTGCTTTTCGCGATCTTCTCCTTTTCCGCGCTGATATCGTTTGAAGCGGCGGGGAAAATTTTCTCCGTCAGGCTTCCCGCGGGGGCAGAGGTCGCGGCGGCCTTCCTCTTAGCGTTAGCCGCCATAGCCGCCGGCATGAGGGAGGCCCAGATCATCGAAACGACGCGCATAACGATCGAAACGGAAAAGCTGCCGCCGGAGCTCCCGCGCCTGCGCATCGTACAGCTCACAGACCTGCATCTCGGCCCCTACAGCGGAGTGAAGCTGCTCGCGCGCGTGCTGCGCCGCGTCCGCGAGGAGGAGCCCGACATGGTCGTCGCCACCGGCGACGTCGCGGACGGCCCGCTCGAGGGACGTCGCCGGGAGATAGCGATGTTCCGCAGGCTGAAATTGAAATACGGTTTTTTCGCCGTCATGGGGAACCACGACTTCTACGACGACGAGGAGGAGGCGAGGGCGTTCATGCGGCGCGCGGGCATGAGGCTGCTCGACGCCGAGGCGGAATATGCCGGAGGGATCGTCGTCGAGGGCGTCAGCGACAGGGATCACCTGCTCAAGGAAAAATGGAATCTCTCGCGCTCCGAAACTCTGATAGTGAACACGAAGAGCCGAAACCCCGATAAATTCATCCTGCTGCTGCGCCACAGGCCCGTCGTCGAGATAGGGACGCAGGGCATGTTCGACCTGCAGCTCTCGGGGCACACCCACGGCGGGCAGCTGCTGCCGTACCCGTCGTCGCGGCTCTTCCTGCGCGGGCATTCGCGCGGCGTGAAAAAGCTGAAAAACGGCAGCATGCTTTACGTCAGCAACGGCGTCGGCTACGTCGGGCCTCCGCTGCGCTTCTTCGCGCCGCCGGAGATCGTCGTCATAGATCTGGTGAGAAAAAATGGCTCGCCCGCTGAGGAACGGCGCTGAAAAATTCAGCCGGCTGGAAGGCCTGCTGCCTAAGGGAGGGGACGGAGTAAAGCGGGAGGACGATCTGCCGAAGGAGCTCGGCGTCGGCGGACTGCCGGAGGGCGAATGGGTCGCGCGCGGCGTCTACAGGATGGAGCGCGTCTTCGAATACGGCAGATATTACGGAAGAAGGCAGCTGACGTCGCCCTGCGCGAGCGGGAAGATACTGCGCTGCTGGGGCGGCGACGGCACGCCGGTCTTTCTCGACACGGAGACGACGGGGCTCTCCGGAGGTACGGGGACCTACGCCTTCCTCGTAGGCGTCGGCGTCTGCCGCGAAGATTCGCTGCACGTCGTTCAGCTCTTCCTCGCCGGGCCGGCGTGGGAAAAAAATTGGCTTTCCGCGCTCGAAGCGGAGCTGCCGGAGAGCTGCGGGCTCGTCACCTACAACGGGCGAGCCTTCGACCTTCCGCTGCTGCGCACGCGCTACACGCTCGCGCGCGCCGTGCCGTCGTGGGACGGCGCGCCGCATATGGACCTGCTGGCGCTCGCGCGGCACTTTTATAAAAACAGGCTCGAATCCTGTTCGCTTTCGTCGATAGAAAAAAATATCCTGGGGCTCGCGCGCAGCGGCGAGGACGTGCCGGGGCGCGAGATACCGTGGATGTACGCGCAGTTCCTCCGCAGCCGGGACGCGCGCCCGCTGCGCGGCGTCTTCTATCACAACACGCTCGACATAGTCTCGCTCGCCGCGCTGCAGCTGCACATCGCGGAGCTCGCGCAGGGAAAATGCGCCTGCGCCGAAGATATGGTGCTCGCGGGCGACCTTTGGCAGGCGAAGGGCTTTTATGAAAACGCGCGCGCTTTTTGGCGCGCCGCGCTGAGCTTCAAAAAGGAGGGCGGCTGCGCGCTGCGGCGCCTGGCCGAAGCCGAAAAAGCGGCGGGAAACTTCCGCGCTGCTCACGAATATTATGAAGAATCCCTCGCGGGCGAGCGCCGCCCGGTAGCATCGCTCGAAGCGCTGGCCAAGATAGAGGAGCACAAATTCCGCGACTGCGCAGCGGCTCTCGCGCACGCGACGGAGGCGCTGCGCTGGCTCGACAGCCACAGGATATTCAGGGACGCGCGCTGGGAAGAGGAGAGAAGAAATTTACTGCACAGGATAGAGAGGCTCAAAAGAAAGCTGCGCGCCCGGCCGGAAACGGACGGCGAATAAAGGCAGCCTCCACTGTTACCCCGCAGTTTTGGAGTTGTAAACCGCCTTATGCGCTCGATTATCTCTGCTGAAAGGGTCCATAAATTCAGGAGAAAATCGGAATAATGAAGCCGAAGACTACAGAAGAACCGCAGGATAGATTGTTTCAAAGCAGACTGGAAAATACGATAAATATGAATCACGAGCTCATAAAATTGGCCGAAAAAATTAACTGGGTAGGCGCTTGAGAGCAAACTTTGGAAGGTCTACATCGCAAATATGGGGTGCCCCGGCAGCGTGAGGATGGACCTTGATATGGCTTGCTCGATCATGAGCCATTCGTAATCCGGCTCGTTGATCAGTTTTTCAAGGAGGTTCTCCCATACACCCCTTCGACGCCAGCGGATAAAGCGCTGATGTACCGTCCCCCATTTCCCATAATCCTGTGGGAGGTCTCTCCATCGCGTACCTGTACACAACGCCCGGAACACCGCGTCATGATAAGAAGTATAAATTTCTTGTTCCTCCACCTGGCGCTCCACATATTGCCATATATCCCGTGCAGGCACAATCCAGCAGGGTTAAGCCACAAAGCAAAGAATATACGCTGCCGCGCCGCGGTTATTTTATTTTGAATGCAAAAGGTATTCTTACGCGGATCTTTCCGTCGTGCGCGAAGCGCCAGCCCTTTACCGCGCGCAGCGCGGCCATGTCGAGGCGCTCGAAGCCGCTGCCCTTCTCCACCTCGGCGGCGGTCACGGCGCCGTCTGCGAGCGACGCTATTATCGTCACTGTGCCTTCCTCGCGGCGTTTGCGCGAGAAGGCGGGATAGTCTGGAATGACCTTATGAATCACTGTCAGCGCGCTGACGTCTGCTACGCCGCCTGAGCCGTAGCCCGTGCCGCCACCGAAGCCGCCGCTTCCCGCGCCGCCGGCCCCCGCTGCGGAGCTTTCGGCGGCGCCGCTCTCCTGCGCACCGGAATATCCTTCGGTCGTCGGCGCGCTTTCTTCTACGCTTTCGGCCGGCTTATCCGATATTTCCTTTATTTCTTTGACGGGCGCGGCCTTGACGCTTTTTTTCAGCGCTTCGGCCCGCGGCTGCTTTTTTATCTCGGCTTTTTTAGGTTGCGGCGCGGCTTTAGCGTTCGTTTCGGCTTTAGGCGCGCCTCCGCTTTTCCGCAGCGGCGGTTCGGGGGCGAAGACGAGCCTGACGTTCATCACCGGTTCGGGCCTTTTTTCTTCTTTTTTCTGCGCGCCGTTCAGCGCAAAAATCAGCGCTCCGTGTATCGCGAACGAGATCAAAAGCGCCGCGCACCATCTCTTTTTTTCGTCGGAAAGGGCGCTCATCGCACTCTTTCTCCCGAGAGCATGAGCCCGGCGTTCGAAACGCCGCGTCCGCGCAAAATCGACAGGACCTCGGCGACGGCGCCGTATGGGACGTCCTTATCTCCCGCGACGAGCACCTCGCGCCCCTTCGATTCGGAAGCGAGGGCGCGAAGTTCCTCTTTCGTGACGAGCCTGTCCCTCCAGTATATTTTTCCCCCCCTGTCGACGGTCAGCAGCACGGCGCCCTCCATGCCGCCGGACCTTCCTTCGCCGGAGGGAAGCTGGACTTCGAGCCGGCCCTGCGCGAAGGAGGCGGTGAGTACGAAGAATATTATCAGCATAAAGAGGACGTCTATCAGCGGAGTGATGTCTATCTCCGCCGGACGCCTATTTCTGCGCGCCATCTTTTCCGCCGCCCGAGGCTATGTGTTCCCGCACTATGAAGTCTGCGCTTCTTTTGAGCGTCTCCTCTTCACTGTCGATTTTGGCGTTCAGGAAGCCGTAGACCATTATCGTCGGAATCGCCACGGCGAGGCCGGCGACGGTGGTAAAGAGCGCCTTCCAGATACCTCCCGTCACCATCGCGGCGTTCACCTGTCCCCCGAAGTGAAGGGAGCGGAACATCGCGACCATGCCCAAAACCGTCCCCAGAAGCCCGAGCAGCGGCGCTATCTTGCCTATCATCTCGAGCACGAAGAGGTTTTTCTCCCAGCGGTAGATCTCGCGGCGCACCTGCTGTTCCATCAGCAGCTTCATGTCCTCGGCGCCGATCCCCCAGTGTGCGAGCGCCGCCACGAAGAGGCGGTTCGCGGAGCCGTCGTTCGCCTTAGCGACGCGCCACGCTCCTTCGGCGTCGCCGCAGGAGATGGCTTTGCCGAAGTCGCCCTCAAGCTTCTCTACGTCGACGGACGCCTTATGAAAGAAGATCAGCCTTTCGGCCGCCGCGGCGAGCGCGGCGAGGGAGAGCGCCGCTATGATCCACATTATGCTTCCGCCCTGATCCATGTACTCAAGCATTTTTATTCCCCCGTAATTTTTTTATCGCATCGAGCGATTTTCCGTAATCGTCCTCGAATACCTCGATCGTCATGACCCTTTCGCGCTCATCCGAGGTCAGCTTTTTCATCAGCTCGCCGAAGAGCGCCGCATCAAAAAATTCCATGCTCCGATGGTCCGCGCCCTCCGGCGTCACGCCGTGGATGTGGAGTACCGGCGCGTCGCGCAGATACATCTCCGCCTGTTCGAGCACAGGATGCTTGTAACGCACCAGATGGCCGACGTCTATGCAGATCGACAGGCCGTTTTCCTTCACGACAGGGTACGCGAGGCGGATATCGTAGTCAAGGGTCTCGGCGCAGATTTTTCCGCCGTCGCGCGCGTTCGCCGCGAGGCGGGAGAGAGACTTGCCGCTCATTTCCGTCCAGCGTTCCATATCGGCGCTCGGGTATCTGCCGTATTGTTCCCCGTCAAGGTGCAGTATGTACGCGAAGGGGTCGAGCTCGTCGAAAAGCTCCATTATGCGCAGGCAGGAGTCCTCGCACCTCACGCGCTCCGCCTCATCCGGCGAGAGGCAGATGTCGTGGGGGAAATGCACCGTGCAGCCCATGCCGAGATCGTCCTGCAGCCGCGAAAGCTCGTGGATCTCCTCTTTCGAGGGGATGTTCGATCCGAATCTGTTGTCGAAGAGCACGAACTGCATGCTGTCGACGTCGCGCGAAAGCTCGCGCATGTTGTCGGCGAAGCTTCCGGGGACGACCCAGGAGGTGCCGCCGAGCTTCAGATTGGGGAAGCGCAGCCTCGGCACTATCTTTCTCCGTTGACAAGCAGGTAGAGGAAGAAAAGCGAGCCGAGACAGGAGGTGATTATGCCGACAGGCAGCTCGGCCGGGGCCCAGAAGGTGCGCGACGCTACGTCGCAGGCGACGAGGAAGGCCCCGCCGAAGAGCGCGCAGACGACCGTCAGCTCACGATGGCCGCCGCCCGATATATGCCGGCAGATATGCGGGCACATAAGGCCGACGAAGCCGATCGGTCCGCAGAGCGCGACGCTTATCCCCACGACGAAGGAGACCGTCAGGAAGAGCAGCCGCCGCAGCGCGGCGACCGAGACGCCGCGGCTCTGCGCGAGCTCCTCGCCGCATATGAACAGGTCGAGCTGCGGCCCTGTGAGCCAGCCGACAAGCAGTATTATCAGGAGCCCGGGCAGCGACGCCAGCGCCGGCGCGAAGCCGACGGTCTGAAGCCCTCCCATCGTCCAGCGCATCATGCGGAAGGTGTCGGTGTAGCCGCCGCTGTACTGTATTATCATGTTGACGCTGCCGAAGAGGAAGTTCAGCGCGACGCCGGCGAGCAGCAGCGACGAAAGCGAAAGCCCGCCGCGCCTTATGTTCCCGGCCGCGTAGAGCGCCATTATCGCAAGGAACGCGCCGCCGAAGGCGGCAAGGGAAATGCCCTGAATCACGCCGAAGACGGATATCGCGATCCCGAGGCGGATGTAGAGCACCGCGCCGAAGGCGGCGCCCATCGAAACGCCGAGCATGTCCGGCGAGGCCAGCGGATTCCTGAAAAGCGCCTGGAATATCAGCCCGCAGACCGCGAGAGTAGCGCCGGAGATCCAGCCGAGAGTCACGCGCGGCAGGCGCAGGTCCCATAATATCCTCGCGCTGCCGCCTTCGCCCAATATATCGGAGGGGGAGAGCATGTGCGCGCCGACGAACGGTGCGGCGATTATGATAAGCCCGGAAATTATAAAGAGAAGGACGATTTTCTTATTCATCACGATACGAACCCCGCCGGCGCGGCGTACGGACGTCTCTGTCCGCCGACGCTGAAAAATTTGAACTCCGTCTCGAATATCTCAGAAAGAGCCGATGTGGAAAGCAGCTCGTCGGTCTCGCCGTGCCACACAGCTTTCCCCTCCTTGATCGCGAGGATCTCCCCGCTGGCGTGCAGCGCGTGGTTTATGTCGTGCGTCACCATCAACACCATCATCCCCTCGGCGTTTATCCGTTCGATGAGGGCCATCATCTCGACCTGCTGGCGATAGTCGAGAAAGCTCGTCGGCTCGTCGAGGAACAAGATGTCCGTACCCTGGGCGAGCGCCGCGGCGAGCAGCGCGCGCTGCCGCTCACCTCCGGAAAGAGTCAGAAGGCTGCGTTCGGCCAGCTCTTCGACGCCGGCGCGGGCAAGGGCTCCGGCGACGATTTTCCGATCCGCCTCCGATTCGCCGGCAAGCACTGGACGCCACGGATAGCGCGACATCGCGGCGAAGCGGCGCACAGTGAAGGGCATCCTGCCTGCGCCGTTCTGGTGCAGCCACGCGACGCGCTTCGCGCGCTCGCGTTCGTTCATATCCCTGACGCTCCTGCCGTCGATCCGCACCTCTCCGTTGTACGGCAGCAGCCCGCCGGCGCATTTGAGCAGCGTGCTCTTGCCCGCGCCGTTCGGACCGATCACCGTAAGGAAGCCGCCTCGCTTCACGCTGAAGGAGACATGCGAAAGAATCTCCTTTCCTCCCGCCGAATACGACAGATCCCGAACCTCTAAAATCCCTATCACCATTTCACCTCCGGATGTATCGCCTTGGCGAACGCTTCTAAAATGACCGGCAGGCGCGGCCCGGGTCTCAGATAGACCGTGCCGTCGAGGACCGTCACGCGCCTGTTCCTCACCGCGCGTACCGCCGCGCCGGATAGCCACTGTCCGACAAGGTAGCGCTGGCTGAAGACTTCGTCAAGGTCTATGCGCTCCATAGAATGATAAAAGCTGCGCTCTCCTACGAGGTCGATGATTATCTCCGGGTCGACCGCTATGAGCCCCTCCTGCGATATTTTCGGGTACGCCGCGCCGCTCTTTTCGCGCAGAAGCGCGTTCTTACCTCCCGCGCGTTCGATGATCTCGTTATAAAAAGTCCTGGCGCCGGCCGCGTAGAAGATAGAGATATTCTTCTCGGAAAGTTCGCGCGAGACGCAGAGCAGGACCGTCGGAGCGGGAAGGCCGCGCACTTTTTCCTCTATTGCTTTTATCCCGCGCTTCATGCGCGCCGTTATCTCGGACGCTTTTCTTTCGGCGCCGCACATCTTTCCGAGCTTCGAAAGGGCTTCGTAGATATCCTCTATGCTTTCCTGTTTGACTATCACATAGGGAATCTTCAGCCTCTCCAAGTCGCTGCAGAACTGCCTGTGCATGTCCTGGAGGACCAGAAGGTCGGTCTCTTGCAGCAGCAGCGCTTCGAAATTCACTTCGGAATAGCCGCCTATCTTCGGCTTTTTCAGCGCTTCCGGCGGATAATCGCAGAAGTTCGTCACCCCGGCGATATTCTCTCCCTGGCCGAGCGCGAACAATATCTCAGTGCCGACAGGCGTGAGGGAGACGATTCTCTTTGGCTGCGCAGACGCTGCGTGCGCAGACACGAACATCATAAGAATCAGAAGAAAGAGACGCGGCAAAAATTTCAAATGCAAATCCCCTTAAGCGCAAAAAAAAAGAAGCCCCGCGGCTCCTTTTCAATAGATGGATGAGAAACGCCCGCGCATAACATCCCTTCCCGCGCGCAGGTCTCCTGACTTCCTTCCGGTCACAGTGGCGGGGCCGCTGCGGCATTTCACCGCATTCCCCCGCGCGCAGGCGCAGTATTCAATTCAACTAGACGAAATGATACCACATGGGAAAAGCGCCGGCAAGATTACGCGCGCTATCTCTGCGAAATATAAACGCCGGCCAGGATCAGCGCGCCGCCGGCCACCGCGAAGGGCGTGATGCGCTCCTTTAAAATTACCGCCGCGAAAATCGTCGTCAAAGCCGGCATGAAATATATAAGGTTGTTGGCCTTGACCGCGCCGAGCGCCCAGATCACCTTGTTCCACGCGAGAAAGCAGAGAGCCGACGCAACGCCGCCGAGAAAGGCGAGGTTCAGCAAAATCTTCACGTTCAGCAGGACGCGCGGGTGCCAATTCATCAGCGGCGTGAAAAAGAGCGGCAACAGCGTGACGAGGGCGTAGAAAAAGCTCTTGCGCGTAAGCTCGACGGCGCTGCAGCCGCTGCTCGCATTGCGCACGATGATCGAGTAGAGCGCGAAGGAGAGCGCCGCGCCGAGCGCGAGGAGGTCTCCGGCCGGGTTCAGCTTCAGGATGAAATGTCCGTTCAGAATGACGAGCGCGACGCCGACAAGGCAGAAGAAGCCTCCAAAAATAAATTTTTTCGAGATGCGCTCCGAGCGCACGAGAAAGTGCGCGGCGACGCCCGTGAGGAAAGGGGAGACGGCGACGATGAGCGAGACGTTCGACGCGGCGCCGTATTTCAGCGCGAAAATTTCGCCTAAGAAGTAAAGCGTCGTGCCGAGAAGCCCCATCGCGATAAAAGGAAGCTCGGCGCGCAGGCCCCGCGGCTTAAGCAGACGCGGCTCCATCGCGACGAATATCGCGTAGGCGATAACGACGCGGCAGAACAAAATCTCCGCCGGCAGCAGAAATTTCAAAAGGTATTTCGTAGAGATGAACGTGACGCTCCAGACGGTCACAGCCGCCATCGCCATCGCGTAGCTCAGCGCTGCGCCGTCCTTCTTTTCCGCCTCCATCGTCGCCGCCCCTTTCCGAAAAAAGCTATTTTGATTATGATTATTATACTCGCTTCCGCGCCCCATCTAAGGCGCCGCGGCGAATTTTCGCGCAGGTCTGCTCTGCAATGATTTAACGATTATGGGCTCGAAGATGGGGATTGGGGGCGAATGGATTCAATAAATACGTCGTCTTTATCAGAGCCTTTCTCTAACCTAAGCCGCGGCGGACCCCACCTGTCGCTTCATCTCGTCGCGCAGCTCTATATTGCGCGCAAGCCCCGCCTCGATCGCGCCGTAAAAGGACGAACCGCCTTTTAGCGCCTCTACCATGGCTTCGGTGACTCCGCCCTTCGTCGATACGTTGGCAAGCGACGCGGCGTTCTCCTTGCCGGCCTGAGAAGCGACGATGCCGTCTATCCACGGCGAAAGCTCGCGGTAAACGGGGTAACGGCGCGCCATTTTCAGCATCGCGCTATTTTTTTCCTCCGCTTCGATCCCGGTGTTTAGCAGGATGGGAGGGATGCATATGCCCACCGTGAAAGAATCCAGTTCGCTTTCGCAGGAGAGCTCGAAGAGCTTAAGCCCCGCCGCCTCCAGCACCGCGCGGGAGACGGCTTCGGCTGGGAAGGAAACGTCGACCCCGCACCCCTCCGTTATCGTCTCGGGACCGCTGCACATCACGCGGTAGAGCGGCGCGGAAAAGCGGCCGCGCAGCGTTTCGAGCGAAACCCCGGCCATAAAGGATAGTATGGACGTATCGCGCCCCGTCTTCATGCCGCGGAAGCGCGTCAGCTGCTGGGGGCGCGCGGCAAGGACGGCGACGTCGGCGCGCCGCAGAAGCTCGGGGGTTTCCGCAAGGCGCCCTTCAAGCCCGGCTTCCCTGATCCTCGACAGCGTCTTTGCGCTGCCTCCGCAGGATATCATCAGACGCTCGCGGGGAAAGCCTCGTGTCAGCAGGGCGGAAACGACGGAGCTTCCGAGATGGCCGAAGCCCGCCACGCCGATAATTTTTCCGTCTAGCAGCCCGGCGGCGGGATCGATATTTGACAGCATAGCTGTTTCCTTCATTACCATATCATCCTTTCAGGTAATAAAACACATGCAGCAGCGCACAGCAAGTCTATGGCAAGCAAAGCCGACGGTGCCGCACGCGCACAGGCGCGGCTCAGTAACGACAAATAGCGTTATTCAGTTATTGAAAAAAATGGGGTATGGCGGACGACGCGGCCCACTTGCGATTACTGGACGGTATACGGTCGGGGCCCGGCTTCTCCTGCGCGGACCGCCGTCAGAGTATGACTGCAAATCATAAGTCTCGACATTCAAAACCCTCCCCATTGGCGAAACGGTTTCCGCACATGTTACACAGCTTAAGCCGAAATGTCAACAATAAAAAACGCCCCGCGAAAAGCCTGTCGCGGGCTTGCGGTAAGAATCCGCTCGTCAGCGTTGGTCAATTAAAAATCACCCTTTACATCCGCTTTTTGAGACGTTTTTCACGCCCTTTTTGACAAACCACGCTTCGACGCGCTCAATAATATCTCCCTGAAGGACTATATTCCCCTCCTCCATCGACGAGCCGCAGCCGAGAGCTTTGCGCAGCTCTCTTGCGAGCGAAGCCGCGTCGCCTCCGTAATCTTTCGGAAGCGTAACTATCGTGACCGTTTTCCCGCCGCGCCCCGCGCGCTCGCGGCGCAGCGCGACCTTTGAGATTTTCGACGCACCAGCCGGCTGCGCGCGTTCTTCTTCCTCTACGGCGGTGCGCTTTTCTTCTTCCGGTTCACTGCTCCTGCTCTCAGCGCTCAACAGGGAGCCGAAAGAAACGGAGAGCGGCCCGTTCTGCGAAAAAGTGACGTCTTCGCCGCCTGTCCGTTTTTTATTCTTTTTTTCGCGCATTTTCATCATCCTCTTCGCTTTGCCGTCATTACCTTCCCGAGTCACGCTATAATTATTGCATGTTATCCCGGATTTCACGCTGGGCTGGGAGTGACCTTTATGGATATATCGCGGGCGTTTTACGAAAATTTTTTCTCCTTTGCGGCGATGCTCTCAGAGGCGCCGCACGGAGCGGCCCTTCGCTTCGCCCCTCCGTCGCTCGCCGCGGCGAGCGGCCTGCCTTACGCCGGCGAAAATTACGCTGTTTTCGCGGAGAACGCGTCGATAGGCGACGCGGCGTCAGCCATTTCTTTTTTTAAAGAACGCCAAGCCGATTTCATCGCGCCGCTCCTGCCGCACGCGCCGCGTTCGCTTGCGGATTTCTTAGCGGAGAAGGGGATACTGCGCCGCGAAAGCTACACGTCTATGTGCCTTCCCTTGGAAAAGATGCGCGGCGAATATCCTAACAGGGACGTCGTCCGCATCGTAGAGAAGGATTTCGCACGCTGGGCGGCGGCGGTGTGGCGCGCGTTCGGAGGAGCGGAAGGGGAGGAGGAGAAAAATTACGAACCGTTCGGCTCGTACCTCGCCGCGCACGCTTCAAACTCGGCGTTCGCGCTCGAAAAAAACGCCGAATTCGTCTCAACTGCGCTGATACACGAGACGTCCGGCGCTCTCGGACTTTACTATTTCGCCACCCTGCCGCGACAGAGAAGGCGCGGACGCGCGGCCGAGCTGATGGACGGGCTCCTCTTTTCGCTTCGCGCTAAGGAAAAGCCGCTCGTGTTGCTTGCAACGCCGGCGGGGCTGCCTTTTTATCTGAAATACGGTTTCGCCGCGATCGAGGCGCTGCCGATATACTCCGCCGCCGAAGATATTTGACGCGATGATGGGCTATAATGTCAATATGAGCAAAGAAGGGAATGATACGAAATGATAGACCTTGAACGCCTCTGGCGCGACGCGGATGCCAAGACGCCGATCTGCACTAAGACGGGCGCGACGAAGAATATGGTGCTTGGTGCGATCATGAAGGGGGCCCGCTCGTTCGAAGACATAGCGGCCGCGGTGCCCCTCTGCGCCGACAACGAATGCGCGCTGCGGAACCCTTCGGGGCGCGGTTGCCGTGAAAACGTGGAGGCGCTTCTTTCCATTTACGTCCCGATACACGAGATGATGACGGAGGGGGGAGGCTGCGCGCACCACAGGCCGCGGAAGAAAGAATGACAGAGGCGCGGCAATCGGCGGGCCGCACAAATAAGAAAGCCTTACAGAGCGCGTCCCGATTGACCGGCGAGCGCGCTCTGTTTTTTTACAGGGCGCACTCTGGGCGGGAGCTGTAAACCAGTCTTTCGCATATTGTTTTCACCGGTAAATTGTACTAATATATTTGAAAGAATTATTATAATGTCACACTCTCGGGGGGTACTGCAATGAGCGGTTTGATCAAGGAATTTAAGGATTTTGCGATGCGCGGCAACGTGATGGATATGGCGGTTGGCGTCATCATAGGCGGGGCTTTCGGAAAAATAGTCGCCTCTCTGGTCTCCGACATTTTAATGCCGCCTATCGGATACATGCTCGGCGGCGTGGATTTTTCCAATCTTTTCATCAACCTCGGAGGCGCGCCGGCGGCCACGCTCGCCGAGGCTCAGGCGAACAACATCCCCGTCATCGCCTACGGTTCGTTCATCAACAACATCATCAACTTCATAATCCAGGCCTGGGCGATCTTCATCGTTATCAAAGCGATAAACAGAATGACGCCCCAAAAGCCCGAGGCGCCCGCGAAGGAGCCGCGACTCTGCCAGCACTGCTTCGGCGAGGTCGACGAAAGGGCCACGCGCTGCCCGCACTGCACTTCGGAGCTGTAATTAGACATCTCTCGAACATAAAACATATTTTGGCGGCCCTGTTCGGGCCGTTTTTTGTTATTCTGCATAAAGTCTTTTCCTTGACATTTTCGGCGGCGGGTGTGATATTAACTTTGTAAAATTGCGAAAGGACAGTGGAGAAGAATGACGTGACGCGGCTCTCACAAAATGCACGGGATGCATTGCCTGGCCGCCGTATTCTCCTATGGCCTTTCATCCAGCCACGGATTCTGATTCTCTGATTCAAGACAGGCGACGCTGGCCTCAACAATACTCCCAGCATAAGATGACCCCCGGCGCACAGGCGCCTGAGTTGTTTGCGCGCCTATTTCCATATCTCTGTTTTTTCGGCAAAGACAATTGATTAAGGAGTGTTTTTAACAAATGAAAAGGTTTGTCGTCTCCATGCTTCTCTGCGCATTATCCGCAGCCGCCGCTTTCGCCGCGCCGCTCGATTCGTTCGTCGGGCAGAGGGGCAAGCTCGACATCGCCGGCGGCACCGCTCACATTCCGGTAATGAAGGAAGCGGCCAAGCGCATCATGAGCAAGAATCCCGACATCCGCATCACGGTCGCCGGCGGCGGCTCGGGCGTCGGCGTCAAGCAGGCCGGCGAGGGGCTCGTCGAAATAGGCAACACCGGCCGCGCGCTGAAGGAAGACGAAGTCGCGAAGTACGGGCTCGTGACCTTCCCCTTCGCGATAGACGGCGTCGCCGTCGTCGTCAACCCCGCCAACAAAGTGGACGAGCTTTCGTTTGAACAGCTTATCGACATCTACGCCGGCAAGATAACCAATTGGAAGGAAGTCGGCGGCGAAGATGGCGCGATCAACCTCTACGGCCGCGAGGACGGAAGCGGAACGCGCGAGGTCTTCACAGAGAAAGCCATCAAAAAAAGCGATATCGCCCCGTCGGTCAACGTCGTCAATTCCAACGGCGCGATGAAGACCGCGGTCGCTAAGGACGCGCGCGCGATAGGCTACGTCGGCATCGGACATATAGACGGCTCCGTCAAGGCGCCGAAGCTCGCCGGCATGACCGCGACGCAGGAGAATGCGGCCAGCGGCGCGTACACCATAGTCCGCGACCTTTATATGAACACGAAGGGCGAGCCCAAGGGCGTCGCAAAGCTCTTCATCGATTACATCTACACGCCCGAGGGCGCGGAGATAATCAAAGACTGCGGCTATATTCCGCTGCCGAGGAAGAAATAGGGCTCTTCCCGTTCGGGCGCGGCGGCGCTGCGCCCGAACGGCTTCCCCTCTCTATGGATAACGCTTCAAAAACCCCGCTTTGGCTCACGGCTTCGGCTTTATACGTTTCAGCGCTGCTCGCCTCCGTCTTCGCCTTTGTCATAATATGCGCGGCCGACGGCCTTCTTGAAGGCGGGCCGACTCTTTTCACGTCGGTATGGGCGCCGGAGGGCGGCAGCTTCGGCATCGTGCCGATGATCGCAGCGACAATTGTGATCTCGCTCTCGGCGCTCGCGCTCGGGTGGTGCGTTTCGCTCGGCTGCGTCTGCTTCGTCCACGGCTTCGGCGGGAGCTTCGCGTCGGCCCTCCTGCTGTCGCTGCTCCGCGTGATGACGGCGGTGCCTACCGTCGTTTACGGTTTCGCCTCGGTCTTCCTGCTCGTGCCGCTCGTCAGAGACGGCCTCGGCGGCTCGGGCTTCTGCGTCTTGTCGGCGGCGCTCGTGCTTTCGCTGCTGATAACCCCGACGATGGCCCTTTCGATGGAGAGCGCCGTCGCGCAGACGGAGAAGAGCTGCCGCCTGGCGGCGGCTTCGCTCGGCATTTCCCGCGCGCAGAACCTCGTCTTCGTCGTCCTTCCGGCGTGCGGCAGATGGCTGCGCGCGTCGGCGCTGCTCGGTTTCGGGCGCGCGGCCGGCGACACGATGATTCCCGTGATGCTCGCCGGGAACGCCGTGCAGTACCCTATTTCGCCGCTTTCCGCGGTGCGGGCCCTGACCGCCCACATAGGGCTCGTCCTCTCGTCCGACGTTGGCGGCACGGCTTATTATTCGCTCTTCGTCGCCGGAGGCATCCTGCTCCTGCTCGGCGCCGGAGCTAATTTGCTTTTCAGATTTATCCGCGGCGGCAAAGATGGTAAATAAAAGGCTCCTCTTGTTCCGTTCATTATCTTATTTCGGCGCGGCCTTCGTTACTTTTTCATGCACCGCCATCTTCCTGTTTATAATCATACAGGGGCTTCCGGTGCTGAACCTTCGACTGCTTTTCGGAGAGACCCCGCCCCTCGACGCGATATTAGGGATCCGCCCGGTATGGGAGGGGATATGGCCGGCGCTCGTCGGCACGCTCTGCCTCGTGCTGCTCACAACGCTGCTTGCGGCGCTTCCGGGCGTCTGTTGCGGAATCTATCTCGCGCGCATCGCGAAGGGCGGGCTGAAGGCGCATCTTTCGCTCGCCATCGACCTGCTCGCCGGCATTCCCTCGATCGTCATGGGGCTCTTCGGCTTCGTGCTGATTCTTGCGCTGCGGCATGCCGGCTGGCAGAACGCCACGACCTGCATACTGCTCGCCGCGTTCTGCCTCGCGCTGCTCGTGATGCCGGCGCTCGTAGTCGCGACGCGGTCGGCCGTCGAAAGCCTGCCCCCGACGCTCTCCCTGACCTGCGCGTCGCTCGGATTCTCGGAGGGGCAGAGCCTTCGCAGGGTGCTGATACCGGCCTCGGCGCGCGGGATACTCGGCGGCATGATATTGGCTATGGGACGGGCGGCGGAGGACACGGCGGTGATAATGCTGACCGGCGTCGTAGTGAATTCGGGGCTGCCGGCCGGCCTCGCCGCAAAGTTCGAAGCCCTGCCCTTTTTCATATACTACACCGCGGCGCAGTACGGCGACGAAAGCGAGCTACAGCGCGGCTTCGGCGCCGCTCTGACGCTATTGCTGCTCTCCGCCCTTCTGACGGGGACGGCGCACCTCTGCCAGAGGGCCGTTACGCGCCGCTTCAGGGGGTACCGGTGATGGAATTCTGCGCGGAGATCAAAAATCTGACGGTGCGATTCAACGGCGAGACCGTCCTCTACGATATAACGGCAAATTTCGCGAAAAGAGGCATCACGGTGCTGCTCGGGCGCTCCGGCTCGGGAAAGACGACGCTTCTGCGCGCCGTCAACAGGCTCAACGAAAATTTCCCGGGGTACGAAGGCGAGGGCTCCGTACGCATCGCGTCGGCCGGCGCAATAAGGGAAATCTACGGAAAGGGCGCGCCGGAAGCGGCGCGGATAAGGCGCGGCGCCGGCATGGTCTTTCAAAGCCCCAATCCGCTGCCGCTTTCTCTGAAGAAAAACATGCTGCTGCCGATGGAGCTCGTCCTTGGAATCAAGGGAGCCGAAGCGGAGGCGCGAATGGAAAAATATCTTCGCGGAGTCGGCCTCTGGGAAGAAGTCAAGGACAGGCTGAACGCCGGCGCCCTGAGCTTCTCAGGCGGGCAGCAGCAGAGAATGTGCCTCGCGAGAATTCTCGCGCTTGAGCCCGATATGCTGCTTCTTGATGAGCCTACAGCGTCACTTGACAAAAAGTCGTCGGAGGTAATAGAAGAGCTTTTGAAAAAGCTTGAAGAGCGCATGCCGATAATCATGGTCTCCCACAGTCTCGCTCAGGCGAAGAAGCTCGGCGCGCACTTCAAGGTCATGAGCGGCGGCAGGATAGTAAAGGAATTCGAACGCGAAGAGCTGCCGCGCGGCAAAGACACGGAAACTTTCCTCGAAGAGCTGCTCTGACCGAGCTTCAGAACATAAGTAAAAAGCCCCGCGTTGGCGGGGCTCACCGTCGTTCAGGTCAAATCTTCCGCTAATGAGCTTTCTTCACAAGGTTGTTCAACGCCTGGATAAGCTGCGCCACGCGCTTGTCCGTCGCCGGCTTCTTCAGTGCGTTCCCCGCCGAGATGTCGCGTCCCCAGTAAGCCTTGTTGGCGTCGCGGTTTTGATTTATCACGCTTCCCTCGACGGACACCCCGGCAAAAAGCCCCTTCGACATGGAATAGCTGTATATCGACGCCTTGGCGCGCCCGTCCGTCGCGGCGGAGGCGTCGCGTCCGACCGGGCCGGCGGCGATAGCCACGTCGGCGCCGAGCTTGAAGCTGTTTCCGCCGGTAAAGGCGTGAAGCCCTTCTTCGTTGGTGATGACGAGGACGAGCCCCACCGACTGCACGCCTATCTGGAAGCCTATCGACGCTCCGGAGATGCCCATGAACGCCGGGCCGCTCCATCCGCCGTTCGGACGGCGCAGGAAGACGACGCCTTCTCCGGTCTGTCCGCCGATCCCGAGTCCGGCTTTAGTCACGGCGGGGAATATCGCCACGCCCTTCCCCGATTTGATCACCTGGCCGAGAGCGTCGGCGTCGGACTGAGCCGCCATTTTGTTTATCAGATTTGTCGAAAGCCTGATGCGCCTCATATGCGCCGTTTCCGCAAAGGCGCGGCCCGCGGCGCAGAGCGCAACGGCCGCGCACAGCGCGAAAATCAGCGATCTTTTCCACAGCTTCATTAGGATTCCTCCCGCATTCAAAATTTTGACGCATCGTTATTTTATACCATGTAGCGTATGAAAAGCTATAATTATATGAGAGAGAGGGCGACAAGCCCTAACAGTCCGCATCAAATGGAAGGATGGATTCTTTATGGATGAAATTTTCGCCCCTTGGCGCATGCAATATATACTTTCGAACTCGGAGAACAAAGACAAAGCGGCCGAGGGATGCATCTTCTGCAACTTCCCGAAGCTGGACGAGGATGAAAAAAGGCTTATCGTCGAACGCGGAAAGCTTTGCTTCGTGATAATGAACGCCTATCCCTACAACCCCGGACACATGATGGTAGTGCCCTACCGCCACACGGCCGACTTCGCATCGCTCACGCCTGAGGAATTAGCGGAAACGGCGGCGCTCGTGCAGAAATCCGTGAGGGCGCTTACCGCCCTGATGCAGCCGCACGGCTTCAACATCGGCATGAACATCGGCAGGGTCGCAGGCGCCGGCATAGACCAACATCTGCACACCCATATCGTCCCGCGCTGGAACGGCGACACGAACTTCATGCCGGTAATAGGAGAGACAAGGGTCGTATCCGAGTCGCTCGAATCGACCTACAAACGCCTCGCCGCGGTATGGAAGAGAACGGATTAAACACCTTCCGCGCGCCGGCACGCGACTGCGATGCCGAGTTCACCGTAAAGCGCTCGCGCTTCATCGGCTCGGCGCGCATATGCCTCTCGGCGGACGAGGCGGCCGAGATGATAAAAAAATTCCCGCTGCTGTACCCGAAATCGCATCAGCACTGCTGGGCTTACAGAATAGGCACGTCGGCGCCGCTCGAGCACTCTTCCGACGCAGGAGAGCCGGCCGGCAGCGCGGGACGCCCTATTCTCGGCGCGATAAAGCGGCACGAGCTGACGAACACGCTCATAGTCGTGACCCGTTATTTCGGTGGGATAAAGCTCGGCGTGCGCGGCCTGATAGACGCCTACAAAAAGGCGGCGGAGCTCGCGATAGAAACAGCAGGCGCCGCGGAGAAGGAATTCAACAACACTTTGCTGCTGCGCTGCGGCTACGATTATTCAAAGACGCTGACGACCGCGCTGCACAAATGGGGCTTCACGGAAAGCCGCGTGAACGTCGAATACGGCGCGGACGTGACGGCGCGCCTCGAAGTCCCGCTCTCGAAGAGGGCGGAGATCGAAGCGCCGCTTTCCGAGATGGCCGGGCGCGGCTTCCTGACGGAAGTAGCTTGGGGCGATGCGCCGCTCGTGCGCGACAAATGGTAACACTTCGTCGCAGGGAGGACTTACGATGACAAAAAAATTATTCACACTATTCTCGGCCGCCGCGCTCATTTTTATTGCTTCGCGCGTGCTGCCGGCGGCCGAATGCGGAAGCGGGGGGGCGCCGCTTGAAATAATAAACCGCAGCGGCAGCGAAATAACGTCTATCTCCATATCGCGGACCGGCATGGAAAAGTGGTCGCACAACTACCTCAAAGAGCCGCTTCGAAACGGCGGGACAATATCCGTCGACATCGACAGAAACGACATCTTGGGAATCAGCGACGTAAAACTAAAGTTGAAGGGCGGCAGAGAGATAATCTGGCGTAGAATGCCGATTCTGGAAATATTCTCCGTTGTGGTGACGGACAAAATCGAGCCCCTTTACGAACGAATAAAGCTCACTTCGTGATAAGAAAAACACTCCCGCGGCGCGGGAGAAAAATCCTGAAATAACGACGCTGAGAAAAGCGGTTTTCAACTATCTTTTTCTACTTTTCCGCCAACGACGGGGCTTTGTTTTCCAGAAACGCCCCGTCATATTTTGATAATATTCGATACACAAACAGGAGAATCCCTTTATATATTGCAGATCGAGCTTTGATAAAGCAAAAATCAAAGTGGCAACAACGGGCGTACGATAAAGGAAAAAGTTATGCGGAATTTCTTTTTTATATTTTACAGACGATAAATAAATACCCGGCGCGCTGAAGAATAGCGGCATATCAACGCGCCGGCGTGGCTTAACCTTTATTTGTAAGCCGGCGGTACTTGTCCGCCGGGCTAATTTTCGGCTAACACTACGTATTGTTCGCCATATTCGACAAGATACTTCCCAAAATCAGTCCGCCTATCACGCCGAGGACTATCTTGCCGGTATCGTCTTCGTCCCTGTCCCTGTCCCTATATCCGCCGTAGTAGTAAGGCGCCGATGCGTATGAGTAGCCGTAGTTATACGGTCTATGATACCCGGCGCCGCGGTTGCTCGGCCTCTGCGGCGCCGGTCGCTCGCCGGGGCGCCTCATTCCGTTCTGGGGGCTCATCGGTTTTCCCGGCATACGGTCATTGCTTTTGTGCATATCGCCGTTCGCACCGGGGCGCATAAATCCGCCGCCGTTCGGCCTCATAGGCCCGCCGGGATGCGTCGCCACCGAGCCGGATGGCTCCCCCGGCAGAACACGCGTGGCGCCGCGCCGGAACGGGGCTGCCCCAGGGCGAGCGCCCGTCGGCCAGTTCTGCATTCCCGGGCGTCGCTGCGACGGACGGCTTACTTCGGGCTCGCCCGGCTGGCGCTGCGGCGCCGAGAGCTGCGGCTCAGCTGCGGCGCTCCCTGCGACAAAAACCGTCAACGTGAGAATGACCGCCGCTTTTAATGCTTTCTTCGATGCTTTCATGCCGCTGCCTCCTCATCTTCAGAAACCCGTAGGCGTCCGCGCCCGGGCTTCTCTCCGCCGCGCCTGTCGTCTTTCTCCGGCGAGGTCCTTCGCGGCACATTCCTGTTCGTCGATGACAATATTAGGGCACGGCTGTGGCGGTTTAGTGGGTCTTATTTGTCTTTTATGTGCCGTTTTTGTGGCGATTTTGTGACGGGCGCTGCTACTCTCCGCCGTCAGCCTCCTCGTAATACGAGCCCATCAGTTTTTTCCAGTCGACGTTTTCGTCGAGCAGGTTAGGGCAGCTGTTGTCGGGGTAGAACCATTTGCGGCCGAGTCCCATCAGTATCTGCCACCAGTCGTGAACGTCCGGGGTCAATATCTCGCCCTCCGGGCCGATGCGGCGGAGTTCGCGGTAGACGAGCGCGACCATCTGGCTTTCGTCCATCGTCGCCGTGGTCTTGGCGTAGAACTCTATCATATAAAAGTACGAACAGGCGCCGAGCTGGTAAAGAAGTTCGGTCCACTTGGGGGATATCTTCGTGGTCTTCGCGAGCGTGAGCTGGCGTTTGCTGCCGGCGCTTTTGTGGTTGACTACGAACAATATTTTATCCGGGTCGATGTGGTGCAGTTCGTCGTATTTTTTGATCAGGGCTTCGGCTATCGGCTTTATCCTGTCCGAGCATATCTCATAATCGAATTCCGCTTCTGTCTTTACGGACATAATTCATTCCTCCGTTTCAGCGCTGCCTTCAGCAAGCCCCAGCATTATATCATTTTGCGGCTCTGTCAGCCATTTTCAGTCGCTTTAGGGAAATAATACGCGTTATTCTTATTTGACTTTATTTAACCTTAATAGCATAAAATCTCATCGATACACGGAAGGCGCGTTCCTGCCGGAACGCGCCTTCCGTTACTTTGAACGGTTAAGTTTAGATTTAAGGATTCTTTACGGAATTGCCTCTGCGTATAAAAGTCGGATTCTCATAAGCGTCGTAGGCGGAGCGGGCCGTGAACTGCGTCGGCTTCGCGTTTGCCGCTGGGGGCTGCAGCTCCGATTCCTCGTCCTCTTCAAGCAGCCACGCCGGAGCGCAGAAGCCGGCGTCGGGGTGAATCTCTTCAGGCTCTTCCGCCGGCTTGTCTTCGTCTTTCGCCGCGGGGCTCCCCATCGCGCGGGACGCGGCCTCGGCGAAGGTATGCCTCGTCTCTATCCTCTGCGCGCCCAGGTCGGGACGCGTCCCCTGCGCCGTTCGACGCGCAGGCTCGCGCCTCGCGCCCTCCATCGCTTCGAAGCCCGCCGCGACGACTGTCACTTCCACGTCGTTTTCTATCTGAGGATCGCAGCCGCAGCCCCATACGAAGTTTGAATCTTCGGAGACGACGCTCTCCACGATGTCGGCCGCCCTCTGTATGTCGTAGAGCGGCAGTTCGTTTTTGAATGTGATGTTCAGAAGCACGCCTTTCGCGCCGCGCATCGAACATTCCATCAGCGGGCTTTCGAGCGCTTTTTCGACGGCTTTGACGATGCAGTCTTCGCCGCTCGCTTCGCCGATGCCCATGACGCTGCGCCCCGCGCCCTTCATGATGTTCTTCAGGTCTGCGAAGTCGACGTTCACGAAGCCGGGGCGAGTCACAAGGTCGGTGACGCCCTGCACCGCCTGGCGCAGTATCTCGTCGGCGAGAGAGAAGGATTCCATTATCGACGTATCCTTCGACGCTATGTCGAGAAGCCTGTCGTTCGGCACGACGATGAGCGCGTCGACTTCCGGCATAAGCTTCTCTATGCCCTCTTCGGCGTAGCGGCTCCTGCGCCTTCCCTCGAAGGAGAAGGGCTTAGTGACGACCGCGACTGTGAGGATTCCCATTTCCTTCGCGGCGCGGGCTATGATCGGTATCGCGCCCGTTCCGGTGCCGCCGCCCATTCCGGCGGCCAAGTAGACCATGTCGGCGCCCTTGAGGTAGGCGCGTATTTCACCTATCGATTCGGCCGCGGCGCGCGCGCCGACTTCCGGCAGCGCGCCGGCTCCGAGCCCCTTCGTGACGTTTTCGCCCAGAATGATCTTCGCGTCGCAGAGCGACATGTCGAGGGAGCGCGCGTCGGTGTTGACGGCGAGCATGTCAACGCCTTCGATGCCGTGCGAAATGATATGGTTGAGAGCGTTTCCGCCGCCGCCGCCGATGGCTATGACTTTTATAGCCTTTTGAAACACAGCCTGCGCGTCAGGCGCCGCGTCTTTGTAAGTTTTATTCGACATTTCGAAGTCAGCGGAAAAACCGCCCTTTTGTTCTACCTGGAAATTTATTCTTTCAGCCGGTGCACCCAAGAGCCCCACCTCATTCTTTCCCGTGTTGATGTATAATGTTCACCATTGATATTATAGCATTGAGAGGGTTAATTCTTATATGAACGCCGGTGCAGAATCAAAAAAAGTTATAGGCGGGAACGCTCCGTTTTTACTCTTTTTCGCGCTCTTCGCGCTTCTTGCGTGGGACGTAGCCGCGCCGATAATTTCGCCGGTCCTGTGGGCCGCTCTGATCTCCTTTATTTCCGCGCCGATATACCGCTTCATAAACGGCAGGCTGCTGCGAAAGCGCTTTCCCGGCGTCGCCTCCTGCCTGACGCTCGCCGCATTCATGCTGATATGCATCGCTCCCGTCGTATACGCGCTATCGGGGCTCGGACTCGAGGCCGCCAGGATGGGAGCCGAAATTTCCAGGCCCTTCGCCGTGGTCCAGCGGCACGCCGCCGCCGGAGAGCTCGTGCTTCCTTCCTGGCTGCCGGCCTGGGTCGCGGATTATATCAGATCTTTCCTCGACAATTCCGAGGCGGTAAAGGCGGCGCTCTCGTTCGTCGCGGAGAAGTCGGCGAAGCTGCTAAGCTCTCTTTCGGCGAGCGTCATAGAGGGAGGTTCGAGCCTTATCCTCAACATCCTCATCGCCGCGATGATTTCCTTTTTCTTTATAAGGGACGGCAACGGCATCGTAACGTCTATAAAGAGCATGGCGCCGCTCTCCGACGACGAGCGCGAATACTTCTTCAGGCGCACATACGGCATCCTGAACTCGATCGTCTACGGCATGATCATCACGGCGGCGCTTCAGGCTCTGATCGGCGGCGTCGGCTGGTGGTTCGTCGGGCTGAGCAGCCCGGCGCTTTTTGGAATGCTGATGTTCTTCTTCGGCATGTTCCCGGTCGGCACAGCGGCCGTGTGGGTGCCGGGCTCGATATACCTCGCGGCGACCGGCGACCTGAAGAGCGCGGCGATTTTGTTCGCGTGGGGGTTTGCGATAGTCGGGACGATCGACAACCTGCTGCGCCCTTTCCTGATAAGCGCCTCGGGCGGCGGCTGCGAGATATCGACTCTGCTCGTAACGATGGGGCTCTTCGGCGGCGTCATGGTCTGGGGCTTCCTCGGCATATTCCTGGGGCCGCTCGTGCTCGTGCTCTTCGCGACGGCGTGCGATCTCTACCGCAGGCGCGGAATCGGAAGGGGTTCGGCGCCAAAATGACCGGCGCGTACCTCGGCACGCTGGCCGCGACGGCCGCCTCGCTTGCGATGGACGCTTTTTCCGTGTCGATATGCATAGGGCTCTGCCGCAGAAGGCTCCCCCTGCGTGAAGCGCTGATTTTAGGCTGTGCGTTCGGCTTCTTCCAGTTCTTCATGCCCCTTGCCGGGGGCGAGGCGGCGGAGCATCTGAGCGCCCTCCTCGACAACAAATGGACGCCGTGGATCGCGGCCGCTCTGATAATATGGGTCGCCGTGAACATGATAAGGGATGCGGGCGGCGGGGAAGAGAGGGAAAGCTATATGTCCGTGACGCCGAAGAACGTCGCGATCCTCGCCTTCGCCACGTCGCTCGACGCGCTCGCGGTCGGCTTCTCGATAAGCAGCACGGGCGGCTCGGCTCTGCTGCTCGCGCTCCTAGCCGGCGCTATAACTTTTTCGCTCTCCTTCTTCGGCGCTCTCGCCGGCAAAAGGCTGGGCTCGAGATTCGGCAAAAAAGCCGAATACGTCGGCGGGGGAGTGCTGCTTGCGATCGCCGCGAAAATAATCGCAACGGCGGCAATATAAAAATAAAACATTTAACCTGTGGGTAAGAAGGCCCGCGTTGCGCGATTTCTGCGCAGTCGGCGTCCCTTATTTTTTTGTCTCTTTTTTAGCCTTTTAGTCAAGCTTAATCAAAATAAAATCACACTTCTATCAGCAAAAAGATGGACAGCTGCGGAAATGACAATATAATTTATTCAATATGCGCCGTCTTGCGCAGGCAAAGGAGAGAGGGTCATGATCTTAAAAAACCAGAACGAGGGCGTTAAGAGGGAGAAGCTCGGAGGGAGCGGCAAGGGGAGCGCTCTTTCGTTCCCGGTAAACATTCCCGACACGAACGGGGCGTTCACGATGACGACGCGCCTCGAGCTCGCGCCTGGCTCTTCGATCGGCTACCACAAACACGCCGACAACGAAGAGGTATACTTCATCATGTCGGGCAAGGGGCTTTACACGGAAGAAAACGAGAGCGCCGAGGTCGCAGCGGGGGATATAATGCTCTGCCGCAGGGGACGCTCGCACGGCATAGAAAACGACGGGAGCGAGACCCTCGTCATAGGAGCCGCGATAGCGAAACGCGAGTAAGCACTTAAAAAATTTTTCCATACTTCCGGACAACAGGGAAAACGTCGGCCGCTGCGCCTGTCGTCCGCGCAAGCAAGATAACGCGCTGCCACTGCGCGATAGAACCGTCGGCGGCGCGCTCAGCCCTTGCGGACCTCGCGCAGGTCGGCGTAGAGGGTGTAGCGGCTCTTATTGACGGCCTTCGCAAGCGTTTCGACGGAGCCCTTGAGCTGAAAGAAGCCTATTTCGTCAAGGTATTTTATGCATTCGCGGCGCTCGGAGCTGCTCAGGTATTCAAGCGGGCGCCCCATTTTTTTGCGCGCTTTTTCCAGCAGATCATCTTCGCCGGCAGCTTTCGTAAATTTTTCGACCCTCATGCCGCCCAGAGCGATGGGGTGCGTTTTCGTCAGGAAATCCGATATGTCCTTGAGCATTTTTGCGCGCGACATGTCGTAGTTGACGCAGAGGAAACCGACGAGTCTGCCCTCTTCGTCGCGGATGAGCGAAACACTCGAGCGCATCTGCCGGCCGTTGGCCGCCTCGGAGGGATAGTTGGCGATATAATCGACCTTTTCAGCTTCAAGGCTTTCCATAAGAAAACGGCCGAAGTCGGACATCGGCGAGTTCCTGTCGCGTCCCGACAGGCGGCTGTTAGCGGCCGCCAGCGTCAGCGGTTCGCCGCTCGAAACGTCGTGCAACAGCACCTCGTAATCAGGGCCGAGCGCGGCCCCGATCATCTCTACGATATTTATTAGCGGACGCAGCAGCGGATGACATTTCTCCTCCATGATATGCCTCCAGAAGCGTGATATAGTATAAAAAATAAATGGAGAGGGGCGAGCCCCGCTCCATTATAATATAAAATCTCCGTTTTCGTTATCAGTATCAGAGATCGATCTCGGTCCCGACTCCGGCCCCCCTGGCCTTCCCGACTATCTCGGCGGCCGCCACTACGTCCAGCGTGGCGAAGCCGACCGTCTTCATCACCGTGACGTCGTCGTGGCCGACGCGCCCTTCGACGCGGCCGAGGATCAGCTCGCCGAGCTCGCCCGCTATTTCGTCCTTCGAGAAGAGCCCCTGCTTCATCGGGATGATGAAGTCGCCAGCCTCGGCCAGCACTGCTTCGCGGTTGTCGACGAAGACGCGCGAAGCGCGCCTGAGCAGTTCCAGAGGCAGCTCCCGCTTGTCCGGCGTGTAGGAGCCCACGCCTGTGATGTGGCAGCCAGGCTTGACGTCCGCGGCGTCGAAGACCGGCTCTGCGGCCGTCGTCACCGTCGTTATTACGTCGGCGCCGCTCACGGCCTCTTTTGGAGTTTCGGCCGGCACCAGCTCTGTGCCGAATTTATCGGCGAGCGGCTTCATCTGCGCGGCGAAGTCTTTCGCGCGCCCCTCCAGTGCGTCGTAGACGCGCACCTCTTTGAGCCGGCGAGCCGTCATCAGCGCCTCAAGCTGCGCCGGAGCCTGTCCGCCTGTGCCGAAGAGAGCCCCTCTCGCCGCGTCCGCGTTGGCGAGCAGATCCGCGGCGGCCCCGGCGATCGCCGCGGTACGCAGCTGTGTCAACGTCGTGCCGTCGAGTATCGCGCTGACGAGGCCCGTCGTGCCGTCGATGACCGCCATCGTGGCCGGAATGACCGGAAGCCCCTTCTCCCTGTTGCCGAGGAAGCAGGAGACCATCTTGACGCCGCCAGCGTTCAGCCGGCCGCCGACGTAGGCCGGCATGAACATGATCTGGCCGCTCTTCGCCTCGTTGTCGAGGTTGATGCGCAGCGGCACGGCCGCCTTGCCCTGCGTGTGCAGCACGAACGCCTCCTTGTCCGCCTCGATGGCGTCCCTCATCGAGAAAACCTGCAAAATGTCTTTTCTTGTCAGTATAAGCATCACTAAGCACCCCCAGTATTTATTGTACCGCAGCTCAGGCTTTCTCCGCCGAAGTTTTGAGCGTCGTGTAGAGAAGCTGCGCCGCCGCTACGAGTATTACCGCCGCCACTATCCACAGCAGCATCGCCGTGTCGAGGCTTTTGACTATGAAGACGGCGACGAGCACACCGGCGATCCCGAATATGCTCGTGAAGAGCGTTATCTTGCGGCTGTAGCGGCCGAGGCGCACGAACTCCATCGCACCGATCGGCACCGAGAAGGTGCAGGCTCCCATCATTACAGGGAATGTCACGGCCGGGTTGAGTCCGAGCGCGTAGATCGTGGCCATCGTCGGCGCGTAGGAGCCGACGCCGGCGTTGTTGAGCGCGCCGTAGATCATCATCAGCGCCATGCCCAGCGCCAGCTTGCCGCCTGTGAGCCCCGTCGCGCTGCCGCCCGACGGCAGGACGCCGAATTTACCGGCAATGATGAAGAAGGCCGCCGCCACCAGCCCGAAGCCGACGAAGAGCCTGATGCCGCGCACCGGCAGCTTGACGACGAGGCGCGGGCCGAAATAAGAGCCGACCATCTGCGAGACGATCAGCAGCAGCAGCGTCGTGCGGTCCACTTCTATCGCGGATATATAGCAGAGCGCCATGACGGCTACAGGTATCGCGCATTCGGTGTTGAGCGTCCCTGGGAGGTTAGCGTCGGAGCACCACTTCTTCAGACGGTAAAATATCGTGGATAGCGCGAAATCCGGTATCCCGAACGTTGAAAGGAAGAAGCAGACCGCGCCCCATATCGCGAGCCCGACGCTGTTTCCCGGCTCCGCCCACGTCTCTTTCCTGTGTTTCATGTAATCTGAGAAAAACCTGTACGCAAACAGCCCGTTCACCACGACTATCAACGCCAAAATTACCTGAACCATAGCTTTTCCTCCTAATATTGTGATTTCAGTAACTAAATGATATGCTTATAACATTGTTTTGTCAATATAACAATTGTGTGTGTTTTTAATTTAATTTTATGCTCTCGCGCTTTTATTGAAAAAGAGCGAAAAATGGCGCTATGCCGCAACAGAGCGCGAGGCGCGCATCATAGCGCCGGCGTGTGGTACTATATAAGAAATTCACATACGAAGCGGCGCCCGATATCGAAGAGCCGGGATTTTGGATGCCCTTCCGCTCCGGGCGCGATAAAAAAGGAGGCCGATGCCATATGGCGGATAAAAAGACGATCGTCGTTTATTTTTCAAGGACGGGAACGACGGAAAAGACGGCAAAAGAGATAGCGCGGCTCGCCGGCGCGGACATATGCCGCATCGAGACCGTGAAAAAGTACCCGAAAAGCTATCTGCTCTGCGTTGCCGCGGCAAGGCTTGAGAAGTCGCGCGGCGAACTGCCGCCGCTTGCGGGGGAGCTGCCGGATCTCAGCGGCTATCAGAGGGTCGTCGCCGGCTTTCCAGTCTGGTGGTTCAGCTGCCCCGCGGCGCTGCTCTCATTCTTCAGCAACTATGATCTGGACGGCAAAGAGATACTCCCCTTCTGCCGTCACGGCGGAGGCGGCCCCGGCAAAAGCCGGGATGTGCTTGAAAAAGCCTGCCGCGGAGCCGAGGTCAGAGCTGTCTTCGACGCGAACAAGGCGGACGAAGAGGAACTCAGGCGCTGGCTCGCGCAATAATGAGCCGCGACAAAGCGGCGCGCCGCCCGCTTGAAAACGGGCGGCGTCGGTCCCCGGCGGCGAGAGGCAGGCCTTTGCATAAGCTTGCCGCACAGCTAAAAAATAAAATCTATATCCCGTTTGAGTTTACGCGCGCGGATAACTGCCGTCAGTCCTGTACGGAAATTTTACCCCCGCGCGAATTGCGGCGCCTCGTTATCTGAACTCTTCGCTCCTGCCGCACCGGCGCAGCTTCCCAAGCGGCTCCTCCGGGGGGCTGCGCTCAGGTGAAAAACGAGAAATGGAACGGCACCAGCGTAGCCTTGCGCTATTCTTCCGACTGATTCTCTTTTTGAACTGCCAGTTAAAAGTTTAAAAGCATACCCGACGCTCGTGAAACGCGTTTTTTTTAAAGTGGCGCAAAAATTGCGCCAACTTATCTACACAGTTATCCACATTTTGTGAGTAACTGTGTGCAGGGCAGGCGATTTTACGCTATAAGAGACAAAACAGAGCTCGTTTTTCATCGGAAATATGTGGATAACCCCTGGCACTCCTAAGAAAATGCAATAAAATCGCAGTTTTGACGAAAAAATATACTTTGTGAAGGGAGCCTTTTAACATCTTTTTATAAAAGAAAAGGGCGGCTTTTTTGCTTACGGCCGCCCTCTTTCATATTGTACCTAAAACTTTTGTTTAAGCCCTCGGAGAAAAACTCGGAATTTTACTATTCTACTTCGATTCTCTTAGAGTTCTCCCAAAGGCCGTGCAGGTTGCAGTAGCTCATCGCGATAAGCGTTCCCGACTTCGCCGGGTGAATCTTAACGCAGCTTGCCGGCTCCGCCAGGATGCAGCCAGGCGTGTCGAGGTTCATCGTATCCCCGTGGGCGGCGTAGCAGAACTTGGCGACGTCCGCCACCGTTCCGTTGTCGGGCTTAAAGAAGAGCTGTATCCAGCTGATATGGTGCAGCGGTGTGTTCGGGTGCTTTATCTCCTCGCCTACCATAACCTTCACGAGCGCTTCCTCTCCGGCCTTTATCTTATCAGGCGCGTCGATCGTCGGCACATGCTTCTCCGCTTTGAAATCTCCGTCTCTTATCGTTTCTGCTATTTTCATTTTTTTGCCTCCGCTTGGTAGTTTTTTATTTCTGATTTCCCCTCTGGATATAATATCATGAAAAGTATTTTTTGTGAAGATATTTTTATAATAAAATAATTTTAAATAAGTGTTTTTTATCCGCCGTTCCTTCTTTTAGCGAGCTTTTCAACGGAAAGCTTCACCCTCGCCATTTCCCGAGCAAGCCCTTCCGACATCCCGGATTCTTGAAATTTCCTCTTTTCTTCCTCCACATCCGCGTCCGCGAGCGTCACCGGAGCTCGCCTCTTATACGGAGGAAGAGGCTGCGCCGCAGCCGAGGGGGAATACGCCGGACCGACGCGGAATTCGACCTTAACGTCGTCAATCCTCAAGAAAAGCCGCAGATTTCTTTCCACTCGCGCGCGCCTGAACTTCGCAGCGGCAAGCACGGAGCTCTCCGAAACGTTTACCGTTACCCTTATCGCGCCATCTTTGCACTCGCAGGAGGCCGGCGCGCTTTTTTTCGACAGCGGATTTCCGGCGATCTCTTCCCAGCAAGCGCACAGCTCCGAAAGCTTCACCGCGAGCGCCAAGCGCGCCCAGCCGCCGCTCTCTTTGGAGCTGGAAGTTTTATCCAGCCCCTCCCTTATGATGTCGCCAGCCGGCTTGAATGCGTCATTTCGCAGCATCTGCGCCCCTTCTGCCTCTTTCTATCGCTACCCACAAAAGCTGTATATCCGTCGGTGGCACGCCGGGGATTCTCGACGCCTGTCCGAGCGTCGCCGGAGATATTTTTGCGAGCTTTCCGCGTCCCTCATCCGAGAGCCCCGTCAGCTCCCCGTATTTGATGTAGGGCGGTATCTTCAGCAGCTCCATCCTGCGGAATTTTTCCACCTGTCTTTGCTGGCGGCTGACGTAGCCCTCGTATTTGAGCTCGTTGGATATCTTCTCGAATATTTCTTCCTCCGCCGCCGAGTTCGTCATATCATATACGAACTTCCAGTCGACCTCGGGACGGCGCAGAAGATCGGCGGCGCTCATCCCCTCGCAGAGAGGCGACGAAGGTATCTCTGAAAGCTTTTCGTTCACTTCTTCCGACGGTGGAATCTTGTACTCCGATATGCGGATTCTTTCGCGCTCTTCGGCTTCCTTTGCCGCGAGGTATTTTTCATATTTTTCGTCGGGAAGCAATCCGACGTCGTGCCCCGCTTGGCAGAGGCGCTCGGCCGCGTTGTCGTGACGCAGCGTCAACCTGTATTCGCAGCGGCTCGTGAGCATTCTGTAGGGCTCGTTCGTCCCTTTAGTGACAAGGTCGTCTATCAATACCCCGATATAGGCCTGGTCTCGGCGCAGAACGAAGGGTTCGCCGCCGCGCGCGCGCAGCGCGGCGTTTATCCCGGCGATCAGTCCCTGCCCCGCCGCCTCCTCGTAGCCGGAAGTGCCGTTTACTTGTCCCGCGAGGAAGAGATTTTTTACCGCTTTGGCCTCAAGCCACGGTTTAAGCTGCGTCGGCATCACGAAGTCATATTCTATCGCGTATCCCGGACGCAGTATATGTGCGCGTTCACAGCCTTTGATCGTCCTCACGCTTTCAAACTGCGCTTCAAGGCACATTGAGGTCGAGAAGTTCTGAACGTATACCTCTTTGCCCTCCGGCGTTATCGGTTCGAGGAATATGGGGTGTGTTTCCTTTTCGGGGAACTTTATTATTTTGTCGTCGATGGAGGGGCAATATCTTGGCCCGATAGTTCCGAGCTTACCGGTGTAGAGCGGCGACTTGCCGAAGTATTTCCTGATTATTTCGTGCGTCCTGGCGTTCGTGCGCGTCAGGCCGCATATCATCTCGTCGTAGACTTTTTTTTCGCCGAAATGAGAAAAGGCCTGCGGTTCGTCGATGCTCCTCTGGCAGTCGAGCGCTTCCCAGTCTATCGTGTCATAATGCAGCCTCGGCGTCGTGTCCGTGCGGAGCCTGCCCATATCAAGGCCGCAGCCGCGCAGGCTCTTCGCGAAATCGGTCGCCGCCACCATGCCGAGCGGCCCGGATTTGTGTGCCGTTGTGCCGATGTAAATCCTTGAATCGAGGTATGTGCCTGTGGCGATTATGACGCACTCGGCGTAAAAACTCTGTCCGGTCTTTATCTTCACGCCCGCCGCGCGGCCGTCTTCGATCAAAAGCTCAGACGCCTGAGCCTGGTGCAGTTCAAGGTTTCTCTGTGTCAGCAGGGCCATCCTGTAGTGGTCGCTGTAGCGGCGCGGGCTGCACTGAGCCCTTAAAGTCCTCACGGCCGCTCCCTTGGACGTGTTCAGCCAGCGCAGATGCCTCGTCGACGCGTCGGCCGCAGCCGCGCACTCGCCGCCGAGAGCGTCTATCTCCCGCACGATGTGCCCCTTGGCCGGACCCCCTATCGAAGGGTTGCACGGCATCATGGCTATACTGTCGAGGTAAAGGCAGATCATCAGCGTTTTAGCGCCCATTCTCGCGGCGGAAAGGGCGGCTTCGCATCCGGCGTGCCCTCCGCCTATAACTATCACATCGTATTTCTCGCCGATATACATTTTAAGACCTTCAATTCACTTTACTTATTTTGGCGGCTCTCGACGATCCTGCCGCCTTCGACCTTGTGGACGACGCAGGGAATTTCCAGTCTAAAAGGTTCGGCAGTCGCCGCGAAAAGCTGAGAATCACGCGAGAGCAGGGAGTCGAAAAGTATTTTCCGTCCTTCGCCGTCTAGCTCCGCCGTCACCTCGTCAAGCAGCAGCACCGGGCTTTTGCCGGTCTTGCGCTTCACTCCGTCGGATGCGGCGAGCATCAGCGCTATCGCGGTACGGCGCCTCAGCCCGCGGCTCAGCGCGGAAGAAGCCTGGCGCCCGTCCGCGGTGATCGCTACATCGTCCCTGTGCGGTCCCACGATCGGGAATTTCAGCGCCGCTTCCCTTTCCCTGTAGCAAAAAAGCGATCTGCTGTAATCTTCCTCGCAGTCCGCGCAGAGGCCGGCCCCCCCTCTTTTAAGGGAGAGCTCTATCCTGGCGGGCGTCAGCTCGGAAAGTTTTTCCAACTCCTGGGAAAGCAGCCCTACGCCCTCCTCCCTCATCCTCCACAGCCAAGCCGCGAGAGGAAGAAGCGCCCTATCCACGACCATCGAAGGCAGCCCTTTTTTGAGGAAGAGGGCCTTCTGCCGCACGCCGCGCCTGTATTCCGAAAGCCGGAACGCGTAAGAGGGCACGATGAGGGCCAGGAGCATATCGACGAGCCTTCTGCGGCTGGCGGAAGATCCCTCTATTATCGACATGTCGTCCGAGAGGAAGGAAAGCAGCGGTATCTTCCATCTGAGGTCGGAGGCCGTGACAGTTTTGTCGTCTACCTTGATGAAAAATCTTTTTGCGACCTTTACTTTGATGATCTCCTCGGAATCTATCTCTCCGGTGAGCTGCGCCTCGGAAGAACCGCTCTCCCACGTCGGTATCGACGAATTTTTTTCGCCCCTGCCGAGAGTCCCCCAGCCGGAGATTATGCTGATTCCCTCAAGTATATTCGTCTTGCCGGCGCCGTTGCCTCCGGTAAGCAAATTCAGCCCCGGGAACCAGCGCATCTCCCGGGGCTCGATGTTTTTAAAGTTGTTGAACCTTACCCTGACGAACCCCATTCTACGAATTCGCTTCGGCGTCGAACATCGCAAGCTCTTCGTCGGTGAGGTTTATCGGCGCGATCATGCAGAGGAAATCGTCCCCGCCGCCGCGCCTCACGGTCATATGTCCGGACGCGCCGTTGAAGGATATCTTGACCTCGGGATCCCTTATGACCTTCAGCGATTCGAGGAAGAATTTCGAATTTACGGCTATCCTGAGCTTTTCGCCCTCGGCCTTCGCCTCTATCTCCTCCTTAGCGTTTCCGAAGTCCGGCGCGCGTCCCTGCAATATCATCGGCGAATCCGGCCCGGCGTCCATGACGACCATGCGGTTGTAGTCGCGCACTATGACGTCGACGCGTTCAAGGGCCGATATGAGCTCGCCCCTGTCGGCCGTTACGTTGAGAGTGCTGCTCGTGGGAAGGACCTTCTCGTAAGGCGGGAACTTCGATTCGACTCTGCGCACTGCGAATTCCACGCTGTCGGATTTGAAATAGAACTGAGCGTCGTCAAAGAGAACGCGGACTTCGGATTCGGGAGAGAGCGACGAAAGGACGCGCTGAAGCTCCTTGACGCCCTTCATAGGCAGCAGCGCCGCGGCCGCATCCGCGCCTTCGGCGACAGGCGAAGAAGAGATCGCCAGCCTTCTCGTGTCGGTCGACACCACGTTCAGCTTTCCCGACGAAATGTGAAAATCGGCTGAGGAAAGGTAAAGGGGGAACTCTTCGCCGGCGGAGGCTGCAAGCGTCCCCTCTTCCAGCGACTTCGCAAGGTCTGCGGCCGAAATCACACAGAAAGTCTGAGCGTCCTTCGACGAAGGCAGCTTGGGAAATTCTCCGACAGGATAGCTTGAAAAATTATATTTGCTCCTTCCGGACTTCAGAGTGACCTTCCCTTCGCTCACATCTATCGTGAACTCCTCCCCCGGGGCTTTTTTAAAGAGTTCGCTCACCATCTTGACCGGGAATACGGCGTCTCCCGGTTCTATCACGGTCACGCCGGAAGCGCCGCATATCACGGACGTTTTTATATCGGTAGCCTGCAGAACCACCGAATCGAACGAAGCCTTGACGAGGATAGACGAAAGGATGCTCACTGAGCCGGAAGCGGACGTGCTTCTTTCCGCGAGGCCCCAGCTTGAGAGAAATTGCTTTTTGTTGATCGTAAGCTTCATAGGTTAGTCCTCCTGTTTTTACAACTTTCTTATATTTAGAACCGCAGTCGTCGTAGTAGAGCGTGTGAAAATGTAAAAACTATCGAAAATCGCTCAATCAAAGCTATTTTTTGATGTGAAAAAGATCAGGTACTTTTCACAAAGTTATTCACATTATACACAAAAAAAGCCCTTTAGACCCGTAAACTAAAACTGCCCACAAAAAAACAGACCACTTTTACGCCGATAATCATAACTTATTCACAATATTATCCACAAACGAGCGTATCCTCAAGTCCGTCTTTATAAGCTCCGCTATTTTATTGCATGCGTAAATCACGACTGTGTGATCCTTTTTATTGAACGCGTAAGCTATCTGAATCAGAGGCTCGTTCGTCTTCATGCGCGCGACATACATCGCGGCCTGTCTTGCGAGCGCCAAGTCCGCGGTCCTCTTTTTCGACAGCAGCTCTTCTACGGAGAAGCCGAAAGCCTCGGCGGTCAGCTGCTGTATCAGCCCGATAGTCACAGCTCCCGTCGGATGTTCTTTTATCAGGTCCTTCAGCCATATGCTCGCATTTTCGATGTTTATCGGCTCATGGTTGAGGTCCGAACACGCGACTATCCTGTTGAGCGAGCCCTCGAGCTCCCTTATGTTGCTCGGGATGTTCTGGGCGATGAACATGATGACGTCTTCCGGGATGTTCATATAGTTTTTCAGCTCGGCCTTTTTCTGAAGGATCGCGACGCGCGTTTCCAGGTCGGGCGGCTGAATGTCTGTCACGAGGCCCCATTCGAAGCGCGAGACGAGCCTGTCGGCTATGCCCTCTATATCCTTAGGCGGCTTGTCGGCGCTGATGATTATCTGCTTTTTAGCGTTGTGCAGAGTGTTGAAGGTGTTGAAAAATTCTTCCTGCGTCTGCTCCTTTCCGGCTATGAACTGAACGTCGTCCACCATCAGCACGTCGAGATCGCGGTAGCGCGTGCGGAAGCCGTCGCTTGAGCCGTTTCTGATCGCCGATATGAGGTCGTTCGTGAACTTTTCCGCGCTGACGTAGAGCATCTTAGTGATTGGATTGGCGACTGCGATGTGGTGTCCGATCGCGTGCATCAGATGAGTCTTTCCGAGTCCCACCTTTCCCCATATGAAGAAGGGGTTGTAGGTGTTGCCCGGAGATTCCGCTACAGCGAGGCTCGCCGCGTGAGGCAGCCTGTTCGACTTCCCGACGACGAACGTAGAAAACACGTAGTTGGGGTTCAGCCCGTTTTTGGATGCGCCTTCGTCGGCCCTGCGCGGCGTTTCGACCCTTTCTCTGTGAGGCTGAAGGTTCTGGTTTTCCGACGAAACGACGAGCTTTATGTCGCTGCCGAAGCCGGTCTCCGCGAAAAGCCTTTTCATTTTATCCAAATAGCGCGCTCTGATCTGGTCTTCACCAAAAGGAGTTGGAACGTCAAGGGCGAGGACCCCCTCTTCAAGGGAGACGGGCATGCATGTCTGAAGATATATTTCTATGCTTTTGTCCTCGCTTCCGATTTTATCGACGCAGTACTTATAGAATTCCTTCCAGATTATGTCCAAATCCATACGGTTCACTCCAACAGAAGAGTAAAATTTATATTCTTCCAACTAAAGATTTTATCATAACGGCGGAAAGAACGAGAGATAAATTTTTCGGGCCCGACGCTGTGGCAAAATGGCGTGGAAAATATCAACGAGGTATGAAAGCGGAAAAATGTCAAGACATCCAGGCGGAAAAAAGGAAAATTTCCACAAAAGTTATTCACATATCCACATCGAAATACACGGCGATTCTACATTTTTTATTCACTCCGTCATCAGCGGGAAAAATGAATAAACATGAAAATTCTGTAAATTTGACAAAGGCTGATTTTTACCTTTTTATTCGTAAAATAGGCTCTCAAAGGTATATATGTGTAAAGCTGTCAATAATGTGGACAATATATAAAATAACAGCATTTAGAAAAATAAAAGAACGGCTTATAGTAATCATACGTTCTTCAGACTGCGCGAAAAAACGGCGCAATGCTGAAAAAGCGCGGATATGAAGGAGAAATCCACAAAGTGTGTATATCCTCTGTGCGTAAATGGGACTTAATTCAGAAAATAAGGTTTTTTCACTTTCAAACGATTATAGATTATACATTCTTAAGAGCGATATTGTTTAGACTAAACTTGACTAATGGGGAGCAAAATTTTTGCCGGAGCTTTTATTCCGGCAAAAAATTTTTAAGGCTGATTTTTATCCTCCGCTCATTATAAAAGGAAAGGAATCAATCGGCGCCACTCCACTTATAAGCGCCTGCTGCGGCGATTTTTTCCACCTTTCCGTTCAGCGCGATCGTCCCCTTCGCTATGTCGACGGATGTAAAGCTGACCGGAAAAGAAATCTTTGAAAAGGAGAGCAGAGGGTTGATGCGACCGATTATAAACTCTGTGACCCTCCGAGGCTGCCTCACGCCCTCAAGCGAGATATCCGTCTCTTCCAGATAAACGCCGTCGGAGCGCAGGGCGAGCTTCCCCTTTGCTTCGAGCTCAAGTTCTATCTTTGTGAATAGCAGGTCGCTTTCGAATTTTCCGGAAGCCGTGAAGCCTTTATGCAGAAATCTGAAGCGCATGTCGGAGAAGGCACCGGCGTTTCGCCCCTTGGCGAAATATTCGTTCACGTCCTCTTCTTTGAGAACCATCCGCCCCTTCGATTCAGAGATGACCTCGGCTAAAGACGCGGCGCTTTCTTTTAACGCCGGATTCGCCGCAAGAGACGCCGAGAGCTCCATAAGCTCTACCCTGAGGCCGGAGAGCTTCGAGCCGCGGCATCTGACCCAGGCCTTTTCGACGCCTTCCGACACCGCCACTTCTATTTTTTCCGGCGCCAGCTCGTTTATCAGCAGCCTTCCGATCGCAGACGCGGCGCTGTTTTCTGCCGTCCCCGCGTTAAGCGCGGTGCAGCACGTCGCGGCTAATATAAGAGCGCAGACGGCCGACGCGAAAAATTTAAACGCTCTCATAAATAAATCCCCCCTTTTTTGTACATATCGCCGAACAACTTTAATGTTCTTGGATATAGAATATTAACATAAAAAATATGGTGCGAGCGGTCAGCCCTTTTTGTGCGTGTTGTGATATACTACTGATATATCTGGTAGGGGTTGAAGAAAATTTGTCTGCCTGTGCGTTTTATTAAACAGGAAGCGAACGAAGGCAATAAAAACCGGGGTATTGAAATATGAGTCTGCTGGAACTTTTTCTCTTCTTTTTCAAAATAAGCTCCGTTACTTTCGGCGGCGGCATAGTGATACTCGGCATCGTGCAGCTTGAGCAGGAAAAGCGCCGCGACATCGACGGCGAGGCCTTCGCGGATATGGTGAGCCTTGCCGCCTCGGTGCCCGGGCCTATAGCCGTCTCCATCGCATGGCTGATGGGACGCCACTACAAAGGGCTCGCGGGAAGCCTGGCCGCCGTCGCCGGCGCTATCCTGCCTCCTTTTTTGATAATACTTATTCTTTCTCCCTATATAATCAAATATTCGAACGAGCCCGCGGTGAGGGGCTTTTTTGCCGGCGTCCTCGCCGGCACCGGCGCGATCATCTCGGTCGTGATATTCGATAACGTCAAAGGCGCGCTTTGGGGAAAATGGTGGAACCTTGCGCCATATCTGTTCGTGGTCTCAATGATCGGGGTATTCCATCTGCATCCGCTGCTCGTGATGGCGGCGGTGATCGCGCTGCAGTACCTCCGCGGGAGAATATATGCGGGATGACGAAGATAATAGAGCTGGTATGGGCGTTCGCACAGATTGGGATAACGGCGTTTGGAGGAGGCCTCTCGACGCTGCCCCTCATCGAATATCAGCTCGTGACGAAGAACAGCTGGCTCGACGCGGCGGGCTTCGGCAAGCTGGTCGCCGTATCGCAGATGACGCCGGGACCGATCGCGGTGAACGCCGCGACCTTCGCCGGCTACATCGAAGCCGGCTTCGCCGGATCGGCGGCGGCGACGCTTGCTATTGTTGCGGCGCCGCTGCTCGCGCTGTCGGCCGTCCTTCTCGTATTGAAACGGGTGAGCCCCGAGGGGAGCAAAAAGTTCAAGCTTATGCTGCGTCCGATCGTAGCCGGACTCCTGACCCTTTCGATAGTCTCGCCCTTCATGACTACCTGGAACAACGGCGTAACGGCGGTGGCCCTATTTGCCGCCGGAATAGCGCTTCTCAGGCGCTGTCGCTTTTTTAAAGAATATCCGGTGGCGATGCTTGCAATTTTCGGAATTTTAGGCGCAATTTTTATGAGGTGAGAATAGATAAAAAATAAAATTTGATTTATTAAATTATCGGCTTCAGGGATAATTTTTAGTGTGATATATCAGTTTTCCCTTGTTTTCCTGAAACTCTGCGCGCCAAAAATTTTATTATGCAGGTTGCGCACTACTCCGCCGAAAGTTTGACCAAAATAGACTTATTCTTTTCAGGCGGGCTTATTTGAATCTTGATAATAAAATAACGGAAACGTTTATCTGATGATTTTCGAAATACGGTTGCACTTAAACGAATTTACATTATTTTACAGACTGCCGTCGGTGAAAATTATCGGAGCGCGGAACGATGTGCTAAAAAGATTGACTAATTTGCTCCAATGTTGTATTTTATTTCTAGGCAGCGTCGTTTAGTTTACTTATCTGCACATTGTTTAATTTATGCAGGAAAGGAGGGAAGTCACCAAGGGCTGCGGAGAACAGTAAGCGCTTTTTCTCTTGAACCAAAAACTGTGAGGAGTTACAAAATCAGTATAAGTAACTATTCTGAAGGGAGAGTTTTTTGTGAAGAAATTCGCACTTATGTTGACGGTAATGTTTTTGTTCGCAGCGGCGGTCAGCCCCGCAACTGCGGCTCCGATAGTGTTCCGCTTCGCCGGACAGTCGCCGCCGGAACATATGGCGACCAAGACAATGGAAGCGATGGCGAAGGAAATCAAAGAAGGAACGAACGGCCGCGTGGAAGTAAAGGTCTATCCGGCAAGCCAGCTCGGTAATTATACGCTCGTCATGGAAGAGATGATTCGCGGAACTATCGACATGGCCTGCATGTCCCTGGCGACTGACTTCGACCCGCGCCTCGAGATAATCTATACGAACGGCTTCGTTACGGGTTACGACTCGGCGAAGAAGGCCCTAGTCCCCGGCGCCTGGCTTCCGAACAAGCTGAACGCCTTCCTCAACGAGGTCGGCGTGCACCTTCTCGGCTCATATGTCGAGGGCTTCATCGGGATAGGCTCGTCCAAGGCGGTCAAAGACCCCCTCGATCCGAAAGTCGACAAGGGCGTGCTGACCCGCGTTCCGAACATGGTCGTCTACACGGCCGGAGCCAAGGCTATGGGCTACCGCCCGATCACCATCCCCTATCCCGACGTCTATCAGTCGATGCAGACCGGCGTATGCGACGCCGTCGACGGTTACCCGACGGCCGCGGCCTACACGATTCTCGGCGACGTGCTGAAGTATTGGTACGCGACGAACTATTCGATGGAGTATCTGGGATACATGATCAGCGACAAGTCGTGGAAGAAGCTTTCGCCGGAAGATCAGAAGGTTTTCCAGGAGGTATGCAGGAAGTATACGCTGAAGTCGATAGACAACGCGAAGTCTGAAGACGACAAATATATGGCGCTGATGGAGAAGAAGGGCATCAAGGTCTTCAAGTACAGCGAAGAGGAACTCAAGCCGATCAAAGAAGCCTGCGTCTCGACATGGGAAGCGGTCGGCAAGGCCGGCACCGGCGTGGAGCTCATGAAGGAATTCAAGAAGGAGCTCGGCAATCTGTAAACTATGCAATAGAAAGCGAACGCACAGGGCACGATGGTGCGGTGCGTGACGTCTCATTAAAAAACCTGAGGGGCCGCGAGCCTCTCAGGGTTTTTGTTGTATTGAAAGGAGTGTCTCAATGTCAGCAGAAGAGGTAAAAACAGGACAGCCTCCGGTCGTCGAAGAAGACGATTACCAGTCGAGCGTGAGAAAGCCGAAGTGTTTGTTCGACAAGATCACGGTCAGCTTCTATTCGATCGTTTGCTTTGTAATGTCCATGCTCCTCACGGTAATCATCAGCGCCGCTACGCTGATGCGCTATATCTTTGAAATGGACCTCTACGGATACGAAGAGTGGATCAAGATATTCGCGTTCTGGCTCTACTTTATGGGAGCCGGCTACGGCGCCTTTGCGGGTACGCACGTCTGCGCGGACCTCGTTCAGTCGTATTTAAGAGAAGGCTTTTTAAAGAGGCTGCTTCTTTTTATCAAATGCGTCGTTACCCTCGGAGTTACGCTGCTCTTCACAAGTTACGGCTGGGATTATCTTAAATTTGGTTTCCTCGGCCCTTTAGGCACAGGCGTGGCGATCCCGCGCACGGTTGCATGGAGGATCCCGCTCTGGACCGCTTATCTCTCGATTTTCCTCGGCCTCGCGTCGATGTGCTACTACTTTATGTGGGATCTGATCAGGGCCGGAAAGGCGCTGTTCACGGGAGGTAAGAACTAATGATCTATGTAGCTCTTGTAATACTCATCGTCACACTTGTAATAGGCGTTCCGGTCCCCGTCAGCTTCATGGCCTCCTGCGCGTGGCTGATATTCTTCGGCGGCCCCGATATGTCCGGCTACCAGGCCACGCAGCTGCTGCCGTACGGCTTCACTCAGATGAACTCCGTCTCGCTCATCGCCATCGCGATGTTCATCCTTGCCGGCGGCATCATGGAGCGCGGGCGCATAGCCGAAAAGCTGATCGACATGGTCGACGTCTTTGTCGGCCACATCCGCGGAGGGCTCGGCATCGTCGGCACCGTTTCATGCGCGGTATTCGGATCGATCTGCGGCGCCGCCTGCGCGACGCTCTCCTGCATAGGCGCGATCATGTTCCCGCGCTTCAAGCAGGGAGGCTACCCTATGGGGCACGCCTGTGCGCTGATGGCCAACGCCGCCCTGCTCGGCCTCCTCATACCGCCTAACGCTACGCTCATCATCTTCGCGTGGATAAGCGGCATCTCCGTCCTCGCCTGTTTCCTCTCGACGATAGGCCCGGGCATCGTCACGACGATACTCCTTTCGCTGCTCAACGTCTGGATGCTCCGCGACAACAAACAGGTCTTCGTCGCGACGAAGCGCACGGGCGCGGAGCGCTGGAAGATGTTCCGCGATCGCGGGCGGCTGGCGATACCGGCGCTCTTCATGCCCGTCATGGTCTTGGGCGGCATCTACGGAGGCATCATGACGACCACCGAAGCTTCGGCGCTCGCCGTCCTCTACTGTATCCCCATAGGGCTTTACGTCTACAAGGGGCTCAACTGGAGGACGCTCTATTCGATAGTCGTCGAAAGCGCCATCACGACGGGCGTCATCATGGTAATGCTCTACTCCGTTTCGATGCTCTCCCGCCTCTACATACTGGAAGACCTTCCCGGAAAGGTGCTCTACCTCTTCTATTCGATCTCGACGAATAAATGGGTGATCATGTTCATGATCAACGTCTTCCTCGTCCTGATGGGAATGCTGATGGACGACATCAGCGTCGTCGTGCTCACTACGCCGATACTGTTGCCGATCATCACGGAGCTGGGAATCAACCCGGTACACTACGCCGCGGTCGTCGGAGTAAACACGGCGCTCGGCTGCATCACGCCTCCGGCGGCTCCGACCCTCTACCTGTCAGGCCGGGTCGGCGGCGCGCCTATCAATGAGATAATGGGGCCGGCCATCAAATTCATGGTTTTTTGCTGGATTCCCGTCCTTCTCGTTACAGCCTACATCCCGAAGCTCGTCCTCTTCCTGCCGCACATCATACTCGATGTGCCATGGTGATGCCGACGTCCCGATGATGGAAACAGCCGCGGGTTTTCGCGGCTGTTTTTTTGCGCGTGCGGCGCTAAAGGAATATAATTTACAGTGTGAGAATCAACGAAAAGGCGGCGGGAAAATGTTTTACAGGGATCTCTTTGCGTCGTTATGCTTCATATTTTTCGGAATCGCCCTCGCGACGCACTCACCGTATTTTTATTTTGGCGCGATGATGTGCGGCTGTCTGTCGATGACGGCCAAGAGGAAGATGTGGGAAAATCCGGCGTGGAGCGACGCCTTCTACGATAAGATAGAAGGCTGGCTCAGGGATAAAGTCGGAGCCCCCAAGACGGAATTCGGCGAAGGCGATGAGATAAAGCCGCTTCCGCCGCTTGACGAAAAATAAAGAAAGCCCTCCAGCGAAGAATCATTTCGCGGGAGGCGTTTTTGCGCTGGACGGCCGCGTCGAAAGAGAGTCGAAAGAAAAGAGAAAAATAGTCCTGCCGCTTGAGGGAACCGGCTTTAAAAAATTCGCCTTTGAAGTTTCGCGCGCGCGGAATGCACGGGCTTGGGGCGGCTTTATGCAAGTTATGCGCCTGTGCTTGCGCTTAACGGCGCCGCCGTATCGTATTATTTTCTTTTTGCCTTTTGCCACTCGGGCGGCATATGGCAGCCGCCGAGCTGGTAGTAGAGGCACTTTTTGCCGTTGCAGGGGCTGCACGGCTCCATCTTGACGGAGCATTCGCCCTCCTTCGCCCCGAGGGCCAGAAACGCGCACTGCGATTTTCTCGGGTGAAGCAGAGATGTGCCGCTCGCCGTCACCTCCATGAGCCTTTCGGTCTCTCCGAGCGCGACGACCTTCTCCATGAGGTCCTGCCTCATTCTGCCGATGCCCGGGTAGTATTCTCCGCAGATGTATTTGCCCGCCGGCGCGCCGATGTTTTTCTTTATCCATCCGATCAGCTCCGCGTGCATGCTGTAAAGGGCGATGGAACCCGCCACGTCGAGCAGAAGGCCCGTCATGATGCTTCCGGCCGACGACGTCATGTCGCCGGCCTTGCTTTCGAGGGCCTTGCCGATGGTCCACACGACGAGCGCCGCTTTTTCCCCCTTGTCGATCAGCTCCGGCGCCTCTTTGAATTCCTTTGATATAATTTCGTGCGGCAGTATCTTTACTACGGCCTGGGGCGCCAGCAGCCTTTCGCGCCCGCCGCCGTCCCAGAATCCGACGAACTTGCGGAAGCAGCGCATCTGCCTCTCTCCGAGTGCCGAATAAAATTCCTCCAGAGAGGAAAGATCGACGCGAATCTCTTCGCTTTCCGATATTTGCACGTCTTTTTCGCCGTAGGCCGAATGATAAATTTTTATTTTTTTCATCTTTTGCCGCCTCCGTTCAAAACGACATGGCCTTTAAAAAACGCTTCTGAAAGTCCGGCAGCGTCGACAATTCGACGTAGGACATCTTCTTGGCGGCCTCCTTGGTCCTTTCGTAAAAGCCCGGAGAGGCCAGCGACATGCAGGCGCCGAGGCCGGAAGAGTTTTTGACGCCGAGAATCTTCCCGCGGCTTACGTCCGGTATCAGGCCGACGCGCACGGCGCTCTCTACGTTTATGTTGTTGCCGAAGGCGCCGGCGAGGCAGACCTCGGCTATGCCGTCTTCAGTCGTCCCGGCGCGCTCGAGCATCACTTCCGTGCCGACCTTGACCGCGCCGACCGCCAGCTGCACTTCGCGTATATCTTTCTGCGTGAGGTATACCGGGTTTTTTTCATCGGTGAGCAGCAGCCGCACCATACCTTTTTTATCGCGGCCGAGCCTTTTTGCGAAGCGCCCGTCGAGGCATTTTTCCGGGTACTCGAAGCGGCCGCCGGCGTTTATCACGCCCTCGTCGAGCAGCAGCGCCACGGCGTCTATCAGCCCCGAGCCGCAGAGCCCGGCCGGCGCGCCTCCGCCGATCGTCCCGCAGGCGAGCTCGCCGTTATCCAAAAATACCCTTTCTATAGCGCCTTCCGCGGCCCTCATACCGTACTGGATTCGCGCGCCCTCGAGGGCCGGGCCGGCCGCGGTCGCGCAGCAGAACATGCCGCCGCCGTTTCCTATCACTATTTCGTTGTTCGTCCCGATGTCGACGAAGAGCCGCATCTTATCATCAACGTCCATGCCGACCGCCGCGACGCCGGCCACGATGTCGGCTCCGACGTAGCCCGCGACGTTGGGCAGCATTTTTACGACGCACCGCTCGTTGATGTTCATCCCGATATCCGACGCGCGGAAGGGATCCTTGAGCAGGAACTGCGGGGAGTAGGGGCTGTGCCCGATGCTTTCGGGCGAAACCCCGGCGAAGAGATGCTCCATCACTGTGTTGCCGGCTATGACGAGCTCTTTTATCTCTCCTCGCGGGACGCCACTCCTCTCGGCCATCGCGCGGATATTTTTCCCCATTTCCTCCGCGAGGCTTCTCTGCACGCGCCGAAGCGCCGCGTTTGAAGAGGAAGAGTAGGCTATCCTTGAGATGACGTCGTCTCCGAAGGGCACCTGCGGATTTAAAAACGACGCCCTGTCTATCGCTCTGCGTCCGCGCAGGTCGAGCAGATAGCAGACGACCGTAGTCGTGCCTATGTCGGCGGCGACGCCGAATCCTTCCCGCTCGCCCCACTCTTCTATTCCGCTGTAAAAGCCTTCGAGTATGCTGTGCCCTTCGCTCTCCGCTCCGTCTACCACGTATACCCTGCCGTTTTTCACGATCGGGGCGCAGCAGGAGAGGCGCAGGCCCCTTTCTATTTCCTCCTGCGTCAGCAGCTTTTTTTCTGTCTCTGTAAGAGGGCCGAAGGGGTCCTCGTCCCTGTCCTTCACTGCGACGCGGCATTTTCCGCATACGCCAGCGCCGCCGCAGTGTCGTCCTATCCTTACTCCGGCGGCCGCCGCCGCGTCCGCGGCAGACGAGCCCGGCGCCGCCGTAGCCGTTACGCCTCCGGGCATGAATGTGATTTGAAATCCGCGCTCTTTTTCGTATTCCATGAAGGTCACCTTCAAAATCATAAAATTGGGCGAAGTATAAATCACTTCACCCAATTATTCATCTTAAAATGCCGCGTGGCAATAGCGCTTTAAGCGGCTTCCTCCTCTTCGCGCGGGAAGGTGAGCGCCGTGCGTTTCTCGACCCTGTCGGCTCCGTTCTTTCCCCAGTAGTTGCCGATCCCCAGCGATGCGAGGAGTATCGCCATGAACGGGTTGATGATGTTTAGGAAGCAGTACGGGGCGTACGTGAGAGTCGGCACTCCGAGCGCGCCGGACTGGAAGGCGCCGCAGCCGGTCCACGGCACGAGGACCGCCGTCATCGTGCCGCAGTCTTCAAGCGTGCGCGACAGCATTCTCGGCGAGAGCTCCGTCTTTGCGACGGCCGTCTTGAACATGCGTCCTGGAACGACTATCGCGAGGTACTGGTCTCCCAGGAAGAGGTTGCTGACGAAGCAGGAAGTGACGACCAGCGTTACGAAACCGCCGACGGAGCGTATCTTGTAGAGCATCGGGTTGAGCAGCACGTCGAGGTAGTGGCAGCTTTCCATTACGCCGCCGAGCACCAGCGCTATCATGATCAGCGAGAGCGACCACATCATGCTGTCGAGCCCGCCTCTGTTCAGCAGCTCCGTCACGAGAGAGGATATTTCGTGGACCGTTTCGGGCGATATTCCCGTGATGCCGAACTCGCCCATTATTGCGGGCAACTCTTCGACGGCGGTCTCCGAGAGCTTGGTCGCCACCGTGGACTCATAGCCGTAGTGGATGGCCGTCAGCGCTTCAGCGAGCGTTTTGCCCTGGAACATCGCGAGCGCCGACGCAGCGGCGGTGCCGGCCATCATGCTCGGGAGCGCTGGGCATTTCAGCACCGCGAGCCCGAGGACTACGATAGTCGGAATCGCGACGTAGAGAGGGTTGATGGAGAATTCGGCGGCGAGAATCTTCTGGAAGGCGTCGATGCGGCTCGGGTCGAACGAACCGGCGCCGCTGGAATATGAGAAGCCGAGCACGATAGTTATGATCGCGACTATGATATAGGAGGGGGTCGTCGTCCACATCATCGCGCGGATGTGGTCAAAAAGGTTTGAGCCCGAGACCGCGGGGGCGAGGTTCGTCGTGTCGGAAAGGGGCGACATCTTGTCCCCGAAGTAAGCGCCGGAGATTATTATGCCCGCCGTCAGAGGAGCGGGGATGCCGAGCCCGGCTGCTATGCCTATCAGAGCGACTCCGGCCGTTCCGCCCACGCCCCACGACGAGCCCGTAGCTAGTGAAATGATAGAGCATAGAATAAGTGTCGCGAAAAGGAAAATTCCTGGCGAAAGCACGTCGAAACCGTAATAGATGAGGCCGGGGACTACGCCGGCCTGTACCCACGAGCCTACCAGCATGCCGATCGCTATCAATATCAGAAGAGCGCTTATCGACGACGATATCGCGTTGCAGATCGCCGTCTCCATTTCTTCCCAGGTGATGCCTACTACGAATTTGCCTACAAGTGCGGCTATCGCCGCCGCCACGGCGATGGGGACGTGAGCGTCGAGCCCGAGCTTCAGCAGGCCGAAGCTGATCGTGCCGGCGATACATATGAACGTCGCCAGCGCCACGACAAAACTGGGTTTTTTAGCCTTAGTCACAGTCATTTACTGTTCCTCCCTTTATTGTTGGATAGTCTTTCTCGGCGAAGATACAGTAAAATAATACCGTTTATTTTTCAACCGAGAAATATCCACTTCTTTTATTATGCTAATATACATTTACTTTTAATTATCATTAAAAGTATTATTTTAATTATTTATTCTTTTTTCTATCTCTTTGATAAGCATATCCTGCGTAGGAGTTATATTATCAAAGACCACCTCGTTGTTGATAAGCAGCGTCGGCAGAGTGGAAACGCCGAGCGCCATTGTGCGTTTTATTCCAGCCGCGCTCTTGATGAGGGATTCGCGCCATTTCAGTCTGTCGCCGTACATCGGCGCGACGTTCTTGACCGCTTCGCACATATACTGGCAGGGCGCGCAGCCCTCGGAGTCGAGCGTCACGATTTCCACGAAGACCTTCCCCGGCTCGATCTCGACGTCCTCAAAGACGTCGCCGGCCTCTTCGGCGTTGCTCAGCGCTTCTTCGAGCGACAGGAAGCCGGCCGTGTCGGAGGGCTCTTCGCCCGTCGCGGCGTATTTACCGACCGCTTCGAGGTTGTAGAAGGGCGTGTCGTACGGCAGGTCGCAGCCCGGCGAAAGTATGTAGCCGCTGCGTCCGCCTATCTCGATCCTCTTCTTCACGTCGGCGACGCATTCGCGTGGAGAGCCGAAGAGCAGCGTCGTCGTGAGCGGGATGTTCCCCTCGAACGACACCTTGTATTTATCGGCGAGATCTTTTACAAATTTCAGGTCCACCTGCTCGTCGAACGCTATGGCGTCAGGCTTGCTCTGCATCATGAGCTCTATGTTCTTAGTCGCGTTGCCGCAGCAGAAGAGCGTCACGATGCCCCCCTTGGAATGCACCTCGTCGATCGCCGGCTTTACGTAAGGCGAGACGAACGCCTCGAAGTGCTTCGGCGCTATCTGGCTCGTCATCGGGTCGACGACGGCTACTACGTGCGCGCCGGTCTCCATGTACCACATGCACATCCTGCGTGTGACCTCGGCGCAGAATTTGAGGACCTTGTGAGCTTCGTCGGGCTTTTTCATCATATCCATGATGAACGCCGAGCCGCGCAGATGCAGCGCCAGCGTGAAAGGTCCGCAGCAGAGGCCGAAGACGGCCTTTTCCTCTCCGATTTTTTCCACGAGCTCCTTCGTCGCTTCAAAAAATACCGGAAGGCGCCCCATATCCCTTGTGATATCCGGCAGAGCTTCGAGAGTCTTTCCCTGCGAGAGGATATGCCCCGTTACCGCCGGAGGGTTGTTCTTCACCCAGTGCAGCGTGCAGCCGAGCGCTTCGGCCTCGGCCTGGAGGTCGAACGCCGAGCAGACGCCGTCGGCGCTGTAGCGTTCGGCGGCGGCGCACACGGCCTTCACGAGAACGTCTTTGTTTTTAAGGAGCTCCTCCGCGTCGGAGCCGATCAGCTTGGCCACGTGGACGCCCGTGAAGGGCACCCACGGCACGCGGTCGACCTCTTCAAACTTCAGCGCTTTCAAGACTCTTTCTTTTCCGTTCAAACGATTCACCCCGTTTAAAAAGTATTGCCGGCGCTTAGCTTAAAAATAATGGGGCGTCGCCGGCGCCCCATTATCTGAAAAACTAAAAGCTAATAAGGGAATTCGACCCCCATCTTGCAGAGCTCGTCGCGCATGCGCTCGTACTGGTCGAGATATTCCTGGCGCGGCGTGAGCTTGTCCATGTCGTAGACTTCCTGGATGCGCTTGCCGTAGTTGTCGACTGGGATGAGCTTCTCGTATTTCTCCATGATCTTCTGGCAGAGCTCTTCGCATTTCGCCCTTGTGAGGCGCGATTTGAAGGAAGCCTCCGAGACTTCGTGGTAGAAGCGCGATTCAAGCGGCGTGGCCATGTCCGTGAACTTGTTGCGGCAGGTCGCCGCGCCCCAGGGGTTGCCGCCGCAGCACTCCGTCGCGAGCGCGTGGTTCGCGCACTCCCAGTAGAGCTGCTCTGTGCCCGGGCCGGCGTTTGCGAAGAGGTTGTTGAGGAAGATGAGGTTCGAATTGCGCGACATGGCCTGGCTCAGGACGCTCTGCAGCCACAGCAGCTGTCTCGTCGTCGTCGACTGCCATTTGAGGTGGAACGGGAAGTTCAAAGCCCAGCAGGAGCCGTAGAGGCAGGCGCCCTCGATGTTGTAGGCCGTCTGGAGGATGAGCGTGCCCTCGGTGCCGCCGGCGTGTCCGCCGAAGATGGCGCCGCAAAGATTGCCGAATACGTTGCCGTATGAGCGATAATGGAGGGATTTGTTGAGCATCGCGTTGTTGGTGGTCATCTCCGTGAGGATGGAGACCATGCGGCCGTCGAGGTGCGACTGGCGGACGCCCCAGACCGGATTGCCGGCGGCGATCTGAGCCTGGGCGGATTCCGCGGTGCCGACCGATACTGTCCAGACGTCCGGGCGTCCTACGAGGCGCTGCGCGTCGCGGAGGTTCATCGCGTGCTCCATAGCGGCCGCGACCTCGGTCGGATTCTGCGACGTAGCCTTGCGTCCCATGAAATCCTCGAGCAGAGGGGCGCAGAGGCCGTCGAGGAGGGGTTCTTTAAGGTAGGCCATGCAGGCCTTCTTGTGGATGTCTGTGCTGAAGTTCGCGTCGGGGCTGAAGAGATGGAAGGGGCGGCGCTCCTTGTCCTCTATCGAGCGGACCCGCAGCCAGCGCTGGTCGTGCCCCGCGCCGATCATGTACTTCGGGCGCTTTGTGTAGAGGACCTCGTTGACTTCGCGCTCCGAGAACTTCATCACACGGTGCGTGTCCTGGTTGTAGACGCCGACGGAGATAAAGAAGTCCTTCGCGGCCTCCCACGTCCTGTCGGCGAGCGCGTCGTCCTGGTTTACGATGCTCTTTCCGTCGTATTTGATATCATGCTCTTTGATGACCCTCTTCATCTGAGGTATAAAGCTCTTGAGCATCCACTCCGACTGCTCTTTGTAGAAGGGGCCGTCGTCGGCCTTGGCGAATACTTCCCACATTCTGAAAGTTGACATCTCTTCTATTCCTCCGTTAAAGAATATTTTTTATCCAAGGAGCTTCTTGAGCTTCGCGGCGCATTCGAAGGCGTCGAAGGACCACACGTCGGCGCCGATGCGCTCGGCCCACTCGACCGACGTCGGCGCGCCGCCGACGCAGACGAGGTACTTGCCCTTTTCTCCGGCGTCCTTGACGAGCTTGATGAACTCCTCCTGTCCGGGCATCGTCGTCGTCATAAGGGCCGATAGGCCGACCACGTCGGCCTTCTCTTTGCGGGCCGCTTCGAGGTAAGCTACCGGGTCGACGTCCGCGCCTAGGTCTACGACGTTGAAGCCGCTCGCCTGAAGGACTATGCCGACGATGTTCTTTCCTATATCGTGATAGTCGCCCTTGACAGTCCCGATGATCACAGTCTTCGACGGGGCGTCGCTCGCCTTTACGAGATGTTCTTTAAGCACCGACATGATCTGCATGAAAGCGTCGCCGGCGATCATAAGGTCGGGAAGGAAGACTTCGAAGTTTTCAAACTTTTCTCCCAGAAGCCCCATCTCTTCCGTAAGTCCGTTCATGATCTCCTGCGCCGGCGTGCCGCCCGCGATCAGTTCGTTTGTGAGCGCCACCGCCGCATCTCCGTCACCGTCTACCATATTCTGGCGAACTTCTGCTATTGATGACATAAATTACTACCTCCGTTTGATTCAGTTTTTAAAATGCAACCGTAATTTTTCTACCACTGAGAGGTTAACATTGCTTTGCAAAACGTCTGCAAAAAATAATTCGACAAAATTTGCATCAAGTTTTTTACGCGCGCGGCGCAATAATTCTTTTTTGCAAAAATTTTGCAGCCGCACGATGCTTCTCAAGAAGATGGCGGGATTTCAATGGTGCCGCGGCGCCCTGGGCCTGTCCGTCGATGAAGTCGGCGCCGAGGGAATCTCTCATCGCATAACTCTCATAGATTGCTTCCTCCATCGATCCCGTGGGATGATTTTATTCATGGGATTAAGGCTTTCCCCCGCTTCGCCCCGCGGCGGCCTATCGATCAGCCGCGCTGCCGTTCAAGTCGGCCGACCTTCTTATCCGTTCGGATATTGGGCGCACAAAAGCGTCGGGGCCATGGGCTGAAAGACGCCCATTGGCCCCGCTTCTGCGGCTCATCTGATTTCCGTGCTAATGGCTGCGGAAGTCCTCTTTTATTTTTTCGACGAGCTGCGGGGACTTCAGTATCTCTTCTCCGACACCTGCCAGGCAGCAGGCCATCTTGTACATCCTCTCGATGGCCAACGGCGCGTCGGCGTCCCTCAGGAAATCGGACGTATGAGCGTCGGAGCTCGGCCGCACCATCCGTATCCAGGGATGGATCGCCGGCACTTCCTGGCTTACGTTCCCCATATCGGAACAGCCGCCCGTTTCGACGTATTCCTGGAATTCCCCGATGCCCGCTTCTACGAGGCGCTTCTTGAAGAGCCCGACCAGCACGTTGTTGTTTTTCATACAGCAGATCGGCGGCTCGAACATTTCGATTTCGGCCGTGCAGCCCATGGCCTCTGCGGTTGAGCGCGCGACGCGCAGGATTTTTTCTACAAGGGAGCGGAAATATTTTATTTCCCTGTGGCGTATCTCGACGCGCAGCGAGGCCCTGTCGGGGATGACATTTACGGCGGAGCCTCCCCCCGTTATTATCATCTGCACGCGCGAGCCGTCTTTCATCTGCTGGCGCAGCAGGCCGACGGCGCTGTAGAAGCTAACGGCGGCGTCCAGCGCGTTTATACCGCCCTCCGGCGCCGCCGCCGCGTGCGAGGCTTTGCCGCGGAAGGTGACGTCGTAGCCCTCAAGGTTGACGAGGTCTGAGGCGAGAGCGGAAAAGTTCATCGGATGCACCATCATCGCGATGTCGGCTTTTTTGAAATAGCCGCCGGCGAGCAGTCCGGGCTTGCCGCGCCCCGTCTCCTCGGCGGGCGTGCCGAAGAGGTAGACGCTCCCCCTGTACTCTTCGAGCAGTTCGCCGAGCGCCGTGGCCGCGCCGAAGCCGATCGCTCCGATGAGATTGTGCCCGCAGGCGTGACCCATGCCGGGCAGCGCGTCGTACTCGGCGACGATGCCTATCGAGGGGCCTTCGCCGCTGCTTTTATGTGCCACGAACGCCGTCGGAAGCCCTTCGATGTCGCCGTCGACGTCGAAGCCTTCGCTCAGCAATAGCTCGGTGAATTTTTCCTTCGCCCTGAATTCCTCCATCTCGATCTCAGGGTTGTTGTAGAGGAATTTTTCCAGCTCCAGGATTTTTTCCTTTTTGCTCTCTATTATTTGTTGGATATTTTTCAAGGCCGTATCGCCTCCGGCATCAGAAGGGGCCGTAGTTGATCGAGACCGCCGCCGCGATGAGCGCGGCGCCTAAAATCGTCGCAAAGAGGCAGTAGGGAGCGAAGAATTTCCACCACTTATTGATCGGCACGCCGGATATGGCGCAGAGGACCGCGCAGGCCGTCGGCCAGAATATGTTGGAGAAGCCGTCGCCGAACTGGAAGGCGAGGACCGCTATCTGGCGGTTGATCTTGAGAAGATCCGAGAGCGGTATCATAAGAGGCATCGACGTCACAGCCTGTCCGCTGCCAGAGGGGATGAAGAGGTTGAGCAGCGTCTGGAAGCCGAACATCGCTTCGGCCGCGACGGTCTTCGACATGCCGGCGAGCCCGTTGGAGAAGTAGAAGCATATCGTGTCTATGATCTGCCCCTTCTGGAGGACGATGAGGATGGCGCGCGAAAGGCCGATTACGAACGCGGCGAAGAGGATGTTTTTCGAGATGTCGACGAAGGCGTCGCAGGTCTCGTTTATGCTCTGTTTGTTGACGAGCCCGACGACGAACATCATCACGATGAAGATCGCGGAGAGCTCCGAGAAGTACCAGCCGTATCTGATCGCGCCGAAGGCGAAGGCGATGACCGTGCCGAGGCATATCAGCAGAGAGATCTTATGTCTCGTCGTGAATTCCTTGGAAACGAGCTCATCCTGCGTCGAGCTGGATAGGAAGGGGAATTCGACGCCGTAGACGTAGCTTTTTTTCGGATCGGCCTTCACCATGCGGCCGTAGCGGCACATGCAGCTCAGAAACAGCGTCATGAAGCAGACGTAGCAGAGCCAACGGAAGCCCATCCCCGAAAAGAGCGGCAGCTCGCCTATCGTCTGCGCGATCGCCACCGTGTAGGGGTTGATCGACGCGGCCGCGTAGCCTGTGGCTATGCCTCCCAGCACCGCGATCGCGCCGTAGAAGGGGTCGTAGCCGAGCGCCACGCCCATGCTCATGACTACGGGGACGAAGCCGTAACTCTCCTCGTAAATGCCGAAGGAGGCGCCCATCAGCGAGAAGATGATCGCGATAAGCGGCATCGCGAACTGTTTTTTGTCCTTCAGCCTGCGTATCAGCGCGCCCACGCCGGCGTCGAACGCGCCGACCCTGATGAGCATGACCATGAAGCCGTAAGAGAAAAAGGTGAAGAAAACTATGTTGGCCGCGTCGACCATGCCGTCGTAGATCGACATCACCATCTGCGGCAGGCTTACCGGCGTGTGGGCGACGAGCTTGAACGTTCCGGGGACGACGAGGGTTCTTCCGGTAGCCTCGTCGAAGGCGCGGTCGAACGTTCCCGACGGAATGATCCACGTGAGGACGGTGGCGATCATAATAAAGATGGAGATCACCACGAAAGTGTTAGGCATCGTAAATTTCTTTTTCACGCTCTTTTCTTCCATAAAAAATCCTCCTTGCTGAATATCGAAACGGTGGCTCCGCACCGCCCATCGGTCAGCCGCCGATGGCTTTGTGCATAGTGCACGCCGCTGATAAAATAGATGTTGAATAATCGTCTCAGCGTAAAATAGCACCGATATGCAAAAACCGTGCAAAAACGTCCCGCTGAATATTTTTTTTCGCGGTTGAAACGATAACGGTTTTTAACGATTTTTGCAAAATTTTTGCATCTGCTGGCGTATACTATGGCGAAGGTCCGCATTTTATGTGCAAGATTCCGATTTATCGGATACAATCGTATAAAGTGGAGAAACAGTTTCGCAGGTGAAAAAATTATGAAATACAAAGCTCGCTTTCTCGGCATACCGGAACTCTTTATAGACGGAGAGAGGTGCGCCTTCCCCTTCAGGAAGGCGCAGGCCCTCGCGCTTATGCTCGTCGAGGAAAGAAGCGTCTCCAAAAACAAGATCTGCGAATATCTGTGGGCCGACAAGGCCGCCGAGAAGGCGCGCAGGAATCTAAGCAACGCTATGAGCTGCGTGAAGAAGCTGCTGCCGGTGAAGATAAGCGGCGGCGATGTCATTTCCCTCGACCCGAAGGTCAAGATAGAGCGCGACACGGACCAAATATTTCAGCTGGAAACGCTCGGCTGGCAGGAGATATCCGAGCTCTGCCGCCCCTATATGGACGTGACGGAGATGAGCGACTGGCCTTACTTCAGCGACTGGCTGCTGTCGAAGCGCCAGTATTACGGCAATCTGCTCGTCAAGAATCTAAAAAAGCGCGCGCAGGCGCAGCTGGCCGGCTATGCGAAGAGCGGTGCGGCGGACGCGATACTCTGCTACGAAAAGCTTGCGGAGCTCGAGCCTTACGACGAAAAAATCTGCGCCGAGCTCGTGCGCCTTTATATAAAGACGAACCAGAAGGTCAAGGCTATAGACGCGGCGCACGCCTTCTCGTCGCGCATGGAGAGCGACTTCGGCATCGAGGCCGACCTCTCGGAGTTATCGTCGCTTATGAAGAGGAAGAAGGAGACGCCGAATATCAGGGCCTCGGCGCCTTCCGACGGGGAGAGCCCTCTCGCGCGCAGCGGCGAGATTTTAAAGATGCTCGACTTCTTTTCTAAAGGAAAAGAGAGCCAGTCTCTCTGCGGCCTCGTCTGGGGCGAGCAGGGCATCGGCAAGACGGTCTTCGTCAACGAGATAGTTTCATGTCTGACCGAAAGCGGCTGGGAATGTTTTTCGATCGACTGCTGGCAGGAGGAGAAATCTTACCCGCTCGCGCCGATAAACCGCCTTTTGAAGCTGCTGCGCATATCTCCGGCGCGGCAGGACGGCGTGAAACCCCTTTCCGAGTACAGCTATTCGTATCTCGCCGACTTGATCTATCAGCGCGTCGCTGAGACGTCGGAAGGCTCGCGCCGGCTGCTGATCATCGAAAACATACAGTGGATGGACGACGCTTCGTGGAACGTGATCGAGTCGATAATGAGCGACGACAGCTCGCCGCGCAACATGCTCGTCTCGGGCTTCGAAGAGATCCGCTCCGCGTTCATGCTGCGCGCCGCGCTCGCCGACGAGCCCTTTGAAAAGTTCGAGGTCACGTTGAGGCGCTTCAACCTCGAAGAGACAGCGCGCATATGCCGCGAGATGGCGCCGGACGAGGAATGGTCGGACGAGCGCATCCACGACATCTATATGCAGACCGAGGGCAACCCCTTTTTTATCAAGGAGATGCTCAAATACAAGCAGGGCGGCGTCATCGACGGCAACAAGCTGCATAAGAACGTCTACCTTTCGATGATAGAGCTCCTCGACGAAAACGAAAGGCTTTTCCTCGAGGCCGCCGCGGTGTGCCCGGAGTGCGCTTCGATGAGGGAGATAGCGGCGGTGCTCGGCATTTCGCCCCTTGAGGTGTCGAAGTATTACAACAACCTGCGGCTGCACGGCTTCCTGCGCGAAAAAGAGAGCGGCGGCGACGTGCTCTATTATTTCACGCACACGAAGATACGCGAAGCTCTGCTTCAGGAGATGTCCTTCTCCCGGAAGATGGCGCTGCATATAAAAAATATAGAAGTGCTCGAAGCGTCTGCGCCCGAAGTGCTAAGATACAGGCACAAGAAGATGTGCGCGAAAATCTTCTACCACTGCCATGAGGCCAACATGCCGGTGAAGGAACTCTACTGGAGGGTAAGGGAGCTCGAACTGCACTTTATGGCGGTCCACGAGGTCTTCCCGACACTCGTCGACCAGGATCTGATGCACTACATCCCCTCGGTCGAGGACGTCACCTATACGCAGAGGGCGCTCGGCGAAGCGTGGAAGATGATGGATATGCTCTTCCGCACCGAGGGAGGCAGCCCCGAGCTTCTGCGTCTGGAAAGAGACCTATATATCTTAAAGGGCGGCTGCTTGTGGTGGAGCGGCCGCTACGCCGACGCCGACGGCATGCTGCGCAGCGCGCTGAGAAAGGGAGCCGCGATAGGCGAGCCGGAGCCGATCATCAGGGCCGGCGTGCAGATGTGCTACTTGGCTATTCAGAGGGACGACGCGAAGACGCTCTCCTTCTGCGCGCGCAAGCTCCGGACTTTTGCGAAGAAGACGCCGTTCCGCCAGTGGGAGGGAATCGCGCTGCGCTTCATGGCGATAGCGAAAATACTCGCGGGCCGTCATGAGGAGGTCGAAGAATATCTGCTGATGTCGACGTCGATCTTCGAGAAGCTTGAGGAAAGAGGAGAGAACTATACGGTCTGCCTGACGGCGGCCGAACATTTCCGCGGCGACTGCATGCTGGCCCAGAAAAAAATCGCGGAGGCTCTGACGTTTTACGAAAACTGCATCAACATATGCGACTCCGTCGCGCTCTTCCGCGGCCTTGGGCTTTCCCTCGCCAAGGCGGCCTTCTGCCTGATGCTGCTCGGCAGATACGACGAAGCGGAGAAATGCCTTCAGAAGATGGGAAAGTTCTGCGGCATCATGCACACCGACTGGGATGAAGGGCTTCAGGGCGGCGGCTTCGCCTACAGCCTGATGGGGCTGGTAAAGTGCCGCAAAAAGGACTGGTATCACGGCGCGATGTGCTTCGCAGTCGCGAAGCGCCTGGTGAGCGAGGCCAAGCGCCCCGTCTGGCAGGCCGTGCTCTGCTGGTCGAAGCTGGAGCTCTATAAGATGACGGCGGATATGCCGAAAGATTTTGCCGACGAAGTCCTGAAACATCCAAAGGAATGGTATGAGGCCCAGCTTGCGCAGCTGAAGAGCAAGGTAGGCTGGATATAGCGGCAAAAGGCCAATATGACGGGCGGCGCGGCAAAAATATGCGCCTCGCTAAAGGAGCCGCGAGGCGCATATTTGATTCTCTGTGCCGTTGCTTTTTACGCCGGGGAAGCCGTCGTTTCCGCCGGGCGAGGCGCTGCCGACGGCCTTGGCGGCCTTGCGTCGGCGATGGCCTTTACGGGACATTTGCTCGCGCAGAGGCCGCAGTTCACGCATTTCGCAGGGTCTATCGCCGCAAGCGCGCCCTTCATCTCGATCGCCTGCTTAGGACAGGCCTTCACGCAGAGCGTGCAGCCGATGCAGCCCGCGCTGCATACCTTTTTCACGAAGGGGCCCTGCAGCGGGTTGCTGCATGCGACGTGAATCTTTGATTTTTTCGGCACGAGCGCGATCACGCCTCTTGGGCATTCGGCCGCGCAGGCGCCGCAGCCTACGCACTTCTCGCGGTCGACCGCCGCGACGCCGTTTTTGATCTGAATGGCGCCGAAGGGGCACACCTCGACGCAGGTCCCGAAGCCGAGGCAGCCGAAGGAGCAGGCCGACGGGCCCTTGCCGGGCACGACGACCGCCTCGCGGCAGTCCGCCGCGCCGTGATAGACGCAGTCTTTCACGGCCCTATCGAGCGTGCCCTGGCACTTTACGAACGCGACCATCGGCTCCGCGGCCTCCGCCGCGACGCCCATTATCTCGGCAATCTTCGCTGCGACTTCGGGGCCGCCCGCGGCGCATTTGTTCAGCTTCGCCTTTCCGGAGGCGCAGGCCTCGGCGTAGCCGTCGCAGCCGGGGAAGCCGCAGCCGCCGCAGTTCGCGCCGGGGAGAAGCTCGCGTATCTTGGACTGGCGTTCGTCCACCGCGACGAAGAATTTCTGCGACGCGAAGGCAAGTAGGGCGCCGAAGACGACGCCGAGTCCGCCCATTACCGCGGCGGGATAAAGTATTCCGTCCATTTCAAGCCCCCCTATTTAATGAGCCCGTTGAAGCCCATGAACGCTACCGACATGAGCCCGGCCGTTATCAGAGCTATCGGAAGGCCGCGAAGCGCGCGCGGCATCTCGGCGCTCATTTCGATGCGCTCGCGTATGCCGGCCATCAGCGTGATTGCGAGCAGGAAGCCCGCCGACGCGCCGACGGCGTTGACTATCGACTCGATAAGCCCGTATTTCTCGTTCATGTTGATGACGGCGACGCCGAGCACCGCGCAGTTCGTCGTGATGAGCGGCAGGAATATGCCGAGCGACCTGTAAAGTCCGGGCATAACCTTCTTGAGCACTATTTCGACGAATTGAACGAGCGCCGCGATGATGAGGATGAACGCCAGCGTGTAGAGGTATTCGAGCCCCATCGGTACGAGGATGAACGTGTAGGCGAGCCACGTCATTATCGCGGCGAAGGTCGTCACGAAGATGACCGCGATCCCCATGCCTTTCGCCGTCTCAAGCTTGTTGGAGACGCCGAGGAAGGGACAGCAGCCGAGGAAGCGCGAGAGCAGTATGTTGTGCACTATCAGCGCGCTTATGAAGAGCGCCGCCAACTTGAGGAACATTACTTACCAGCCTCCTTCTCTTCCCGCGCGGGCTGCGCCTTCGCGCAGACTACCGCCGCGTTGCCGCCGCCGCAGAGGTTTTTCAGCGCGCAGCCGCCGCACGCGTCGAGCTCCTTCCAGCCGTCGACCGCGGCTTCCGGCGCTCCGCCGGCGGCCGCGGCGTTTTTCTTCATCTGATAGTTGCGGAAGAGCCCCATCAATATGCCCAGCGTGATGAAGCCGCCGGGCGCGAGTATCACGAGCAGCGCCGGCTGGTAGAAGGTCGGGGGAAGGATCGTCGTTCCGAAGACCGTGCCGTTGCCGAGCAGTTCGCGGATAGCGCCGATGACCGTCAGCGAGAGCGTGAAGCCGAGCCCCATGCCGACGCCGTCGAAGAGCGAGTCGAGAACGCCGTTCTTGAACGCGAAAGCCTCCGCGCGCGCGAGGATTATGCAGTTGACGACGATGAGCGGTATGAATATCCCCAGCGATTTATTCAGCGCCGGCGCGTAGCCCGATATCAGCAGCTGTACGACCGTGACGAAGCCCGCTATCACGACGATGAACGCCGGGATGCGTATCTCGTCCGGGATGAATTTGCGTATCGCGGAGACGGCCACGTTCGAGCCCATAAGCACCGCCGTCGCCGCGAGCCCCATCCCTATGCCGTTCTCGGCGCTCGTAGTGACCGCGAGGGTCGGGCACATGCCGAGCACCAGGCCGAAGGTCGGGTTCTCGGTGATTACTCCATTTTTGATCAGTTTGAGAGGATTCTGCATGATATGCCTCCTAGTCCGCCCGCCGCGCGGCGCCGGCGAAGTTCGACTTCCAGTACGAAATCGCGTCGTTCACGCCGGTCGTTACGGCTGTGGAAGTGATGGTGGCGCCGGAGATCGCCTGGATGTCGCCGTCGCGCGCGGGCGGCGTCTTGGTCACGCGCAGCGCGGCGGCGGGCTTATCCTTGAACTGCCCGGAGAATTCGGGATTTCCGGCTTTGGCGCCGAGCCCCGGCGTCTCGCTGTGCGCTAAGATCTTTATGTCCTTCACATGCCCGTCGTTCGCTATTCCGACGATGAAGGTGATAAGCCCGCCGTAGCCCTTCGGCATTACCGTGAAGTTGTAGCCCATGACGTCGCCGCCTCTGCTGCCTTCGTATATCTCGGCGATGCTTCCGGCTCCGCCCTTCGGCTCTATCGCCTTGAAGTCCTCCGCCCCCGGCAGCGTCGCCGCAAGAGCTTCGTTTTTCTCGCGTCCCTGGGCCCAGCGTATGGGCTCGAGCGTTAAGGTGTGGACCGCGCCGAGAATCACGCCGGTTACGGCTGTGATGATAAATAGCACCAGTCCTAATCTGAGGATCTTACCCATGCTTTTTCACCTCTCCGAAGATACGCGGCTTTGTCGCGCGGTCAATGAGCGGCACAGTCAGGTTCATTATGAGGATAGAGTACGATACGCCCTCCGGGTATCCTCCCCAGCTGCGTATCAGCGCCGTGAGCACCCCGCAGCCGGCCGCGAAGATCATCTGTCCGCGGGGCGTTACAGGCGTCGTGGTGTAGTCGGTGGCCATGAATATCGCGCCGAGGAAGAGGCCGCCGGAGAATATCTCCTGCAGCGGCCCCACCGGCCTGCCGAAGAGCGCGCAGAGCGCGGCGGCGACGGCTATATAGACGACCGGTATATGCCATTTGATGACGTCCTTGTAAAGAAGTATCGCAAATCCGACGAGCAGCGCGGCCGCGGAGGTCTCGCCGATGCATCCGCCGACGTGCCCGATGAACATATCGCTCCAGCTGGGAAGGCCGTCAAGAGTCCCGGCCTTGATCATCGCGAGCGGCGTGGCGCTGGAGACGCCGTCGAGCGTCCACGTCGTCATGGGCACTGGCCAGCTCGTGAGCATCATCGCGCGCCCGGCGAGCGCGGGGTTGACGATGTTACAGCCGAGGCCGCCGTAGAGCTGCTTTACGACTATTATCGAGAAGAGGCAGCCTATGACCGCCATCCAGAATGGTATAGTCGGAGGCAGGTTGTAGGCGAGTAGCAGCCCGGTGACGGCGGCTGAAAGGTCGTCGACGGTCACGGTGCGCTTCGTCAGCTTCTGCCAGAGGTATTCGAACGCGACGCAGGAGATCACGCAGACCGCCATCACGACCGCGGCGCGAGCTCCGAAGAAATATACTCCCGCAAGGCCCGCCGGCGCGAGCGCCGCAAGCACCCAGCCCATGATCTTCTGTGTGTCGAGCGGGGAATGTATATGCGGAGAGCTTGATACGACAAGTAAACGTTCCATTATTTGGCAGCCGCCTTTCTGCGCATCGCCGTTACAGAAGCTTTGCCGTCGCGGCAGCCCTGTGTCAGCGGGCGGTTCGCGGGACACATGTAGGTGCAGCTCCCGCACTCGATGCAGTTCATCCCGCCCTCTTCTTCAAAACGCTTGTACTGCCTCGCGCGCACGAGAGGCTCGAGCACTGTGGGCACCAGCCCCATCGGGCACGCTTCGACGCAGCGGCCGCAGCGCAGGCACGCGCGGATGGGCTTCAGCATCGCGGATTTCGCCGTGAGGCAGAGAATCCCCGACGTGCCCTTTACGACCGGCACGTCGATGGAGCGCATCGAGAGGCCCATCATCGGCCCTCCGGAAAGAATCTTCACCGGCTGCTCCTTGAAGCCGCCGCAGAGGTCGATCAGCTCGCGGATCATCGTGCCCTGCGGCGCTTTGATGTTCTTCGGATGAGCCACCGCGTCGCCGGTGACGGTCACGACGCGCGTGACCGCCGGCAGCCCCTCTACTATCGCGCTGTATATCTGGTAGACGGTGCGCACGTTGAGGATGATGCAGCCTACGTCCGCGGGAAGCGCCGTGATGACGAACTCCTGCCCCGTCAGCGCCTCGATCAGCATTTTTTCCGCGCCCTGCGGGTATTTCACCGCAAGCGGCTGCACTGTGACGTTGTTCAGTCCGGATTTCGCGACGGCGTCTTTGAGAATCGCTATCGCTTCCGGCTTGTTGTTCTCTATCGCGATGACGCCCTCCGCTTCGGGGAAGAGGCGCATCGTCAGCGCGAGCCCCTGCACTATCTTTTCCGTGCCTTCCTGCATCAGGCGGTTGTCGCAGTTGAGGTAGGGTTCGCATTCGACGCCGTTTACGATGAGCCATCTGATCTTTCTGTCGGGCGGCGGCGAGAGCTTTACGGCCGTCGGGAATGTGGCGCCGCCGAAGCCGACTATGCCGGCGTCGCGTATGCGCTTCACGTATTCCTTCGGGTCGGCCGTCTGGTAATTTTCGAGCGGTTTCCACTCCGGCGCCAATTCGTTCTTTCCGTCGTCCTCTACGACGACGCACGTCTCGAAGGCGCCGGGGGGCGTCAGCCTCATAGTGACATCCTTTACCGTGCCCGACACGCTCGAAAGTATCGGGGCCGAAACGAAAGCGTCGTTGTTGCCAAGGCGGGTCCCCACGAAGACGCGGTCCCCCTTCGCGACTACCGGGGCGCAGGGCGCTCCGATATGCTGCGACATAGGGAAGACCAGCTCGCCCTTCGGGCGATAGGAGACGATGCTTTCGCTTACCGTCAGCTCTTTGTTCTGCGGCGGATGAATTCCGCCCCAGAAAGATGGAAGCTTCATAAGTCCTTCCTCCCTTACACGATTCAACATAAATGCCAAACCTCAATCGAGATGACTAATCCCGATGTACAAGACAATATTCTATCATCTACCAAGAAAAACGGCAGTATTTATTTAAAAAAAATATATTTCTTATATAGAAATATAAAAATACTTTGGATTTTTTGTGGAAATGACTGATAAATCGATGGGGGCTGAACGATATTGCAACTTCCCTAATATGGTGGGATCTGCACGGCGAAACTCGCTTCGAAAAGACGGCGAAGCCCCGCCGAGAAGGGGCGCGGGGCGTTAGCGGCGCGGATTAAAATCATAAAATCAGCACGAATGTGCCGATCGTGATAAGGGCGCCGCCGATCAGCGTCTTGAGCGACAGCGTTTCGTGCAGGACGACGAAGGCGAGCAGCATGCCGATGACGACGCTGGACTTGTCTATCGGTATGACCTTCGAGGCCTCGCCCATCTGCAATGCACGGAAGTAAAAGAGCCACGACGCGCCCGTCGCGAGGCCGGAGAGCACTAAAAACAGCCAGCTTTTCCCGCTTATGCAGCCGACGCCGCAGCCGGCTCCGCTGACGAAGACGACGACCCACGCCATCACCACGACGACGACAGTCCGCAGCGCGGTCGCCAGATTCGAGTCGACCCCCTCGAGGCCTATTTTCGCGAGGATGGAAGTAAAAGCGGCGAATAGCGCCGAAAAAAGAGCGTAAACGGCCCACATATTAAAGCCCCCTTTGCATGAAACGCCATCTGCATAATTATTATAGTTCGACCGGCGCGGAAAATAAACGCTGCAAGCGCCGTACGCCGAAGATATTTGCGCGGCGGCCGGCGCGCATATGGAAAGGCGCGGCCTGTGTCAGCCGCGCCTTCGTCTGCCGTTGGCTGTGATTTTATCCTTTATTTTTTCTTTTTCGCCCTTTCCGCTTCGGCAAGCGCTAACTCAGCTTCTTCCATCGGCTTCCAGCCGCCGCCGAGCGCGTTGAAGAGCCGCACCGCGTTCGTCGATATCTGCCCCCGGCTTATCGCGTAGGCTTCCGAAAGCGCCGTCAGCGACTGCTGCGCGTTTATGACGTTCGTGAAGTCGACGAGGCCGTTCGCGTATTTGTCGTTCGCGACGTCGAGCGCGGTCTGCGCCGCGTCGACGCCGTTTTTGAGAGCGTCGCGGCGCTCGTATTCCTTGACGTTTGCGGCAAGGGCGTCGCGGACCTCGCCTGCCGCGGCAAGCACTGTCTTCTCATACGACGCCAGCAGCTGCTCCGCTATCGCGCCCTGGGCACTGATGTTGTTCCTTATCGCGCCGGCGTGGAAAATAGGCCAGCTTATCGACGGCAGGAGGCTGTAGAGCTTCGACGGCCCTTCGAAGAGGCTCCCCCAGTTCCCGCTCTCCGTGCCTATGGAGCCCGTGAGGTAGAATTTCGGCCAAAGCTCGGCCCGGGCGGCCTTTTTGCGCGAGAGCTGTGCTGCGAGCAGGCGCTCGGCCTGCACTATGTCGGGGCGGCGGCGCAGCTGGTTCGCCGGTATCCCTATGAAGGCCCCGTCCTCTATCTGCGGGATCGGGGCTTTCGGCGATAATTTTTCGTCAAGAGCGCCGGGCGCCTCGCCGACGAGTATCGCAAGCGCGTTCTTCGCCTGCTCTATTTGGGCTTCGATGCTCGGGATCGCGGCCCTCGTCTGCTCCATCGTATACTGCGCCTGCTTCAGCGCCAATTCGTCGGCGAGCCCGGAGTTTACCTTCGAGCGCTGGATGTCTACCGTATCCTGCTGGAGGGCGAGGTTGTATTTCGCGATATCGAGGCGCTCCTGCAGCGTGCGCAGCGAAATATATTCCATCGCGGTCTCGGCCGCGAGGCCGGTCCACGCGGAGTAGAGAGCCGCGTACTGCGCTTCGAGCGTCGCTTCCTGGGCCTTGACCTTCGCGCGCGTCCCGCCGAATATGTCTATCTCCCACGACGCGTCGATGCCGAGCTTCGTCAGGGTCACGCTGTTGCCCGTGCCCCCGGCGGCGGCCGGCGTGCGGCTGTCGCTCCAGAAGTTCGTCGAGTCGAGCCACGGCAGCAGCGACGCGCGGCTGACGCCGAGCGCCGCACGCGCCTCAGTGACCTTGGCGTGCGCGGCAGCTATATCCCTGTTGCCCGTCAGCGCCTCCTTGATGAGCTCCGTCATCGTCGGGTCTCCGAAGACGTCCCACCACGACGCGAGCTGCTCCGGCGTAACGGCTTCGTCGGCCGAAGAAGCCGAGAGGGGATAGAGGCGTGCGAGCTCCGCCCAGGCCCCCTCTTTGATCAGGGCGTCCGCGTCGGCCGAGACGGGCGCCGCTTTATCGGCCGCGAACGCGCCGCACTGCGAAGCCGCCATCACGAGCGCCGCTATCGCGCAGAATGTCAGTTTTCTCATTGCTCGGCCACCTCCTCGGCCCGGTTCCTTTTAAGGGACGCTTTGAACTTTTCGCGCATACCCTGGAAGAGCACGTAAAGGGCGGGCACCAGGAAGATGCCGAAGATCGTCGCCGCGCTCATGCCGAAGAACATCGCCGTGCCTACAGCCTTGCGGCTCGACGCGCCGGCGCCGGACGCGAAAAGCATCGGCAGCACGCCCAGGACGCAGGTGAAGGCGGTCATCAGCACGGAGCGGAAACGTTCGCTCGCCGCCGTCGCCGCCGCCTGAATCAGCGGCAGCCGGTGAGCCTCGCGCTGCTCCTTCGCGAATTCGACGATCAGTATCGCGTTCTTCGCCGCGAGTCCGATCAGCAAAAGCACGCCGAGCTGCGCGTAGATGGAGAGCGAAAGCCCCATGAGCCAGGTGCCGCCGAGGGCCCCGAACATGGCTACGGGCAGCGAGAGGATGACGGGCACGGGGACCGACCAGCTCTCATACTGAGCGACGAGGAAGAGGTACGCGAAGATCAGCGCTATCAGGAGCACCGCCAGGATGCCCCTGCCGGAGCTCTGCTCCTGATAGGTCATCCCCGACCATTCGTAGGAGTAGCCGGCCGGCAGGCTCTTCGATATCTCCGCGACGCGGGCGATGCCTTCGCCCGTCGAATAGCCCTGCTTCATGACGATCGTGACGTTGGCGCTCGGGTAGAGGTTGTAGCGGTTGATGGCGCGCGGCGCGAGCGTCTTGCGAAGCGAGACGAGGCTTCCCAGCGGCACCTGGTTGCCCGCAGAGCCTCTGACGAAGATGCCGCTGATGCTGTCCACGCTCTTCCTGTAATTCCATTCCGACTGCACCATGACGCGGTTGACCTGCGTGCCGATGTTGATGTCGTTGATGTAGGCCGAGCCGAAGTACGACTGCAGCGTCGTGAAGATGCTGCTGATTGGAACGCCCATCATCTCGGCCTTTTCGCGGTCTATGTCGAGGAAGAGGTGGGGCGTGTCGGCGGTATAGGAGCAGAAGGCGTAGAGCACCTCCGGCGCCTGGTTCAGCTTCACCAGCAGATCGCGCATGACCGCCGCGAGCTTCGCCGGATCGTTTTCCATGCGCGACTGTAGCCGCATGTCGAGCCCGGAGGCGTTGCCGAGCCCGGAGATGGCTGGCGGCGTGAAGACGCTGATCTGCGCCTCCGGGTATTTCGCGGCGATCGCGCGAATCTTCGATACTATCGAGTTGAGCGACATCTCCGGGGATTTGCGTTCGTCCCACGGCCGCAGCGGGAAGAACATCGTCGCGACATTTTCCCCGTTTCCGCCCATGAAGTTCGCGCCCTCGATGGAGACTGCGCTCTCCAGCCCGGGAATCTTTTTGATCTCTTCGGTCATCGGCTCTACCACGTCCCTTGTGCGCGACTGCGAAGCGCCCTCAGGCAGCTGCACCGTCGTGAAGACTATGCCCTGGTCCTCGTCGGGGATGAACTCGGTGGGCAGCGTCGTGTAGATGTACCAGCACGCCCCCATGACCGCGGCGAGAATCGCGAGCGTCACGGGCAGGCGCCGCGCCAGCCATATCGAGCCGCGGACGTAGCTGCGCGTCGACTTCATGAGCCCGGTGTTGAACCATTTGAGCGGGCCGCGCTCGGCCTGACGCGTCCGCCTCAGCATGTAGGCGCACATCACCGGCGATAGCGTCAACGCTACGATGAGCGAAAACACGACCGCGAAGGAGATAGTTACCGCGAACTGCTTGTATATCTGCCCCGTGATGCCGCCCATGACGCCGACCGGCACGAATATCGCGAGAAAGACGAGAGTCGTCGCCGCCATAGGGGTCGTGACGTCCTTCATAGCCTGGAGGGCCGCTTCCTCGGGGCCGCACTTGTCCCTCTCCATTATGAAGGTGACGCGCTCGACGACGACTATCGCGTCGTCGACGACCGTCCCTATGACCAGGACGAGCCCGAAGAGCGACAGCGTGTTGATGCTGTAGCCGAGGAAGGCCAGCCCTGTGAAGGTCGCGAGCAGCGAAATGGGAATCGCCGCTATCGGGACCAGCGTCACGCGCCAGTCCTGTAGGAAGATGTAGCAGACGAGCACGACGAGCGAGAAAGTCAAAAACAGCGTCATGATTATCTCCCTGATGGTCGCCGTGACGTAGCGCGTCGAGTCGTAATTCAGCCTCAGCTCCATGTCCTCCGGCAGATTCGCGGAGATTTCCGCCGCCGTCTTCTTCGCGGCGGACATAACATTGAGGGCGTTGGAGCCCGACGACTGCGAAAGGACTATTATCGCCGAGCGCGCGTTGTCCACGTTGCTGTGGAAGTTGTAGTTTTCGGAGCCGAGTTCGATGCGCGCGACGTCGCGCAGCTTGACTATGCCGCCGCCGGCCGTGGTCCGCACGACGATGTTGTCGAAATCCTCCGCCGTCGAAAGCCGGCCCTTGGTCTGCAGCGTATAGACGAGCGGCGCGTCCGTATCCGACGGCTGAGAGCCTACGGAGCCGATCGAGGCCTGTTTGTTCTGGCTCTGTATCGCCGCGGCTATGTCGCTTATCGAGAGCCCCAGCGCCGCGATGCGCGCAGGGTCGACCCACACGCGGATGCTGTACTTGGAGCCGTACACCTCAACGTTGCCCATGCCGGGCACGCGCTTCATCGTGTTCCTGATGTTGTTGTAAGCGTAGTTCATCAGCGCCGCTTCGTCGTAAGTGCCGTTGGGCGAGCGCAGCGAGTACATGCCCAGCGTGTCGGAGAAGGACGATTCGACCGTGATGCCGTCGGCAACGACTTCCGAGGGCAGCTGCGGCGATATCTGGGTGACGCGGTTCTGCACGCGGACCAGCGCCATGTCGGGATCAGTGCCGGTTTCGAAAGTCACGAAAAGGCTGTACGTGCCGTTGTTGCTCGACGTAGATTCCATATAGATCATTCCCTCGACGCCGTTGACCGTCTCTTCCAGAGGGGCGGCCAACGTGTTCGCCACCGTGACCGCGTCCGCTCCGCGGTAGTTGGCCCAGACGCGTATCTGCGGGGGCGTGACGTCGGGGTACTGGGCTATCGGCAGCGAGAAGGCGGCGATGGTGCCCGCAAGCGCCAGCAATATCGATATGACCATCGCGAAGCGCGGATGGTCGATAAAAAATTTCGCTAACATGATTCTATTTTGTCTCTTCCGCGTCGCCCGAGGCCGCCTGGGCGTCGTAAGCTCTGTCGGCGGTCTTGACCTTCATGCCGTCGCGCAGATTCTGCAGCCCGGCCGTCGCGACCTTCTGACCCTCGGCGAGCCCCTGCGTGACTTCGCGCAGCTCTCCAAGGTCGCGGCCGAGCGTCACGCGCACCGCCGACGCGGTGTCGTCCGAGCCTATCACATAAACGTAATCGCCCTGCTGGTCCGCCATGACGGCCGTCTGAGGAATCGCCGTAACGACGTCGCTCTTGAGGGGCTTCGTCCGCACCCTGACCATCGAGCCGGGAATCAGCGTCCCGTCGCCGTTCGCATAGCGCAGATTCATCATTATCGTCCCCGTCGACGTATCGACCTCGTTGCCCTCGAAGTCGCGCTCTCCCTGGGCGTTGAACTCTGCGCCGTTGCTGAGTATCAGCTTCGTCTTATAGACGGTGCCGTTCTTCTTGAAGGAGGCGAGCTGGTCGAGGTAATCTTTGTCCGGCATAGTGTAGCTGACGCGGATCGGGTCCATCTGCACGATCGTCGCAAGAGGCCCCGACGCCGGCGTGACATAATTCCCCTTCGTGAAATTCGCCGCGCCGATCTTGCCTGTGATGGGGGCCGTAACGCGCGTGTATCCGAGGTTGATCTCCGCGAGGCGCAGTGCGGCCTTTGCCTGGGCGACGGCCGCGCGCCCGGCAAGCGCCGCGCTCTCGGCGTTGTCGCGTTCGGCGGCGGAGACGGCGCGCTCTTCGGCGTTCTGCACGCGCGCGAAATATTTTTCCGCGGCGTCGAGCGTGGCCTTCGCGCGTTCAAGCTCCGCCCTGCGCTGCTCCACCGCCGCCTGGAAGGAGAGCGGGTCTATCTGGAACAGAAGCTGCCCTGCCTTGACCATCGAACCTTCCTTGAAGCATACCCTCGCGACCTCGCCGGAGATCTGCGGCGTCACGAGCACAGATTGAATCGCTTCCACGCGCCCGACGTATTCCGAAGCTTTCTGCGACGCGTCGGTTTTTACGACCGGCTTGACGGAGACGAGCTGTTCGGCGGCCTGCGCCTGGGTCTGCGCCGGAGCCTGCGTTTTCGCGCCTATATAAGCTTTGTAGCCGTACAGCGCGCCGGCGGCGACCGCGACGGCAACGACTATTTTGAGCCAGTCGGCTTTTTTCCGGCCGACCAGTTCAACCTTTCCCTTATCCTGTGAATCCTGCATTTTCTATACGCACCTTCTTTTATAAAATGCCGTTTAAGCGAATCACCTCGCGGCGTCGCTTTCTGTGAGCTCCCTTTTGAGAGCGTCGAAGAGTATGTCCGTGTACTCGGGGAACTCCGGCGGCAGCATGCCGGCCAGCAGCATTACCGAAAGGCCGTGGAAGATGGAGCTGACGAGCACGGCTACCGCGGTCGGAGAGACGTCGGAGCGCAGAAGGCCCTTCTTCTGCCCGTTCGCGATCGCCTCTTCGATCATCGCCTTTTCGCGCCCCATAGATTCTTTGATCACCCGCTCTACGCTCTGTTGAATGTCCGCCGGCCATTCGTCCCTTTTCATCATTATCATATAGACCTTCTTTTTGACGTCTCCCTCTTTGAGCCGCAGATACGCGTCCATATAATAGCTGCGCACGCTTTGGGCGCAGGCCGGCGAGCCGAAGGCGTTTTTCGCGCCCTCCTCGCTTCTTCTGCATATCTCTTCGACGAGACGCAGCAGCAGATCGTTTTTATTGCGGAAATGCCAGTATAGGGCCCCCTTAGACATCCCGGCCCTTGCCGAGATTTCCGTCAGAGATGCGTTGGAAAAATTTTTTTCGCTGAAGACGTCGAGCGCGGCGTCCAAAAGCTTCGCCCTGGTTTCAAGAGATTCCTGTTTCGTCCTTCTCATTCGCTTCACCTCCGCTTCGATTTCATAATAAAGACCGGAAGATTATACATACCGACTGGGTGGTATGTCAAGGTAAGCACGGAGTATGTAAAATATGAGTTAACTACGAAACTAAACGCAACCTACAAAAGCCGACGGCATAGCATTAATTTCTGCAAATGTAACAATATGGACTTGTCCCACCTGAAAATGCAATCGTGAAATTCCTCCTTAAAGACCTGTGGTACAGAAAACAACCGCCCCATAAAATAGAATCTGTGTTTATTATATTGCTTTATTTTGCACTTAAAGTCTTCTTTCTTATTACAACTTTTTCTTACTAAAATAAGAATAAAGGTGGTTTTGGCAACCACCAAGGGAAACAGAGCCGCTTGCAGCCCGGCGCTTTTGCGGCAAAAAACATCGGCTGCGGCGGTAAGAATCGCAGCCGCAACCTATATCGTATGCGATTGCCGCAGACGGGGCGTTTTTTATATACTTGGAACGCGCATCGTCACTGTACGTAAAGCTTTCTCTTGCCGTCTTCCGGCAGCACGGTCAGCTCTGTGAGGCGGAGGCGCACGTATCCTTTATCGTATATTTCCAGAACGCCGGTGACGTCGACCCAGACGTTCTGCTGCGGGTACTTCTTATCCCAAACGACCTCGAAGCCCGGATTCAGATCGGAGCCGCAGCATCCCGGGCCGCGGCGCGTCACTGAGTAAAAATTTTCGCCGGTCTCTTCGTCGGTGAACTTCTCAAATACCCCCTGCAGCCGTATCTTTTTGCCGACGTAGTCCTCGGCGTTGATATATATTTCGTTGATCAGCGAGACGAACACCCTCTCCTTTATCTCAAGCACCTTTTCCGCGGCGGAGAGCGGGGCCGCGGCGACGAACAAAAGGCAGAGCGCCGTATTGAGCGCTTTCTTCATCATCTTATCCTGCCCGCGGCGGCGAATGCCAGAAAGAAAACCAGATTCACCAGCACGATGCTCGCGCCGGCCGGCAGGCCTGCGGCGTACGAGAGCACGAGCCCCGCGAGATACGACGAGAGCGATACAGCGGCGGAGGAGAGGACCACGCCGCGGAAGCTCTTGAAAAGCCTCATCGAGGTGACGGCGGGGAATATTATCAGCCCGGAGATGAGCAGCGCTCCCATGAGACGCATGCCGACGGCGATAGTCACGCCGGTGAGCGCCGCTATGACCATGTTGTAGCGTCCGGCGTTCACGCCGGTGGCTCGGGCGAAATTTTCATCGAAGGTGACGGCGAATATCCTGTTGTAGCAAAGCAGAAAGAGCAGCAACACCGCGGCGGAGGTCGCGACGCTGAGGCGGACGTCCCCCTTGCTCATCGCTAAGATGCTGCCGAACATGTAGTTGCAGACGTCGGTGTTTATGCCGCTTGAGAGCGATATGGCCGTCACCCCCGCGGCGAGCGAACTGGTCGATATCAGCCCGATCGCCGCGTCCCCCTTGATGCCGCTGCCGTCCGTCAGCCTCATGAGCAGCACCGCCGCGACGATGACGACGGGAATCGAAAGGCCGAGCGGCGAGGCCCCCGTCGCGACCGCAGCGGCGAGCGCTCCGAAGCCGACGTGCGAAAGCCCGTCGCCTATCATAGAATAGCGCTTGAGCACGAGGCTGACGCCCAGCAGCGCCGCACATAGCGAGACCATGAGCCCCACCGTCGCCGCGCGCACGAGAAATTTATAGGAGAGCATCTCCGCGATCAAATCGATCATTTTTCCCCGCTCCCATATTGCGCGCGCCCCGGCCACAGCCCGGCCTCTCCGAAGTATTTCTGGCCGCCGTCCAGTTCGAGCACGTGAGTGGCCGCCGCCGCGCCGCGCACGAGGTCGTGCGTCACCATGACGACGGTGGCGCCCTCCTTTTTATTGACGTCGCGCAGCAACGAGTACATGCGCTCCTGCGTCTCCGCGTCCAGCCCGGCCGCCGGCTCGTCGAGCACCAGCATGCCGTCTGCGGCGCAGAGGGCGCGGGCCAGCAGCGTCCTTTGCCGCTGCCCGCCCGACAGTTCGCGGAAGGCCCTTGTACGCAGCTCCCAGAGGCCCATCAGGCGGAGGTTCTTCTCGGCCTCCCGCCTGTCCTGCCTGCCGTAGAAGGGGCGCAGGCCGAGCCGCCCGAGCCGTCCGGAGATGACCGTCTCGTAAACGGTCGCGGGAAAGTCGCCGCGCGATTCGCTCTGCTGCGGCATATAGCCGATGCCGCTCCTCCCGACGCCCTCTTCGAGCTTCACCGTCCCGGCGGAGGGTTTGATCAGGCCTAAAAGCGCCTTGATCAGCGTGCTCTTGCCGGAACCGTTCGGCCCCACTACCGCAAGAAAGGCCCCGGCGGGCAGCTCGAAGTCGACGCCGTGCAGCGCCTCCCTGCCGCCGTAGGCGGCGCAGAGCCCGCGGCATACAAGGGCCGCCATCTCAGTTCAGCGCCTCTTTGAGATTTTCGAGATTTTTCCTCATAAGGGCGACGTAGGTGGCCCCCTCTTCTATCTCTTCGCGCGAAAGGTTGTGGCAGGAGTGCAGAAGCATCTTCTTCGCGCCGGTCTCCCTGCATATCGCGTCGGCCGTCTTTTCGTCGGACATCTCGATGTGGAAGACGACGGGGACATTCTCTTTTCTTACCTTGTCTATGAGGTAGGCGACGGTCGCGGCGCTCGCCTCGCTCTCCGCCGAGCAGCCGGGAAAAGCAGCTGCGTACTTCAGCCCGTATTCGTCCGTCAGATAGCGGAAGGGGAAGCGGTCTCCGAAGACGAGGAGGCGCCGTCCGCCGCCGTCGGTCGTGCGGCGGAAATCTTCGTCGAGCTTTTCCAGCTCGGCGGCATACGCCCTTGCATTCTCTTCGTAGAAAGAGCTGTTTTCAGGGTCTACGGAGGCGAGCGCCTCTTTTATCGCCGCCGCCATCTTTTCCGCGTTGCGCGGCGAGGTCCAGATATGTTCGTCGTATTCCGCTTCATGCTCGTGCCCGTCTTCCTCCGCGCCGTCCTCGTGTGCGTGCCCGTGGTCGTGGCCATGTCCGTGATCCTCCTCCTGCATACCTTCGGCCAGCTCCTCCTCCACGGCGGAGACGCTGTCGATGAGCTTCAGCGTCTTGGGCCCCTTCCCCTCGTCGAATGAGTCAAGGATTTTTTCGACCCAGTGGTCGTTCTCCCCGCCGATGTAGATGAATAGGTCGCAGTTTTGTATGTTGATTATATCCTGCGGCGAAGGAGAATAGGAGTGGCTGTCCATGCCCGGCTTCAGCAGCATCGAAAGCTCTATCCTGTCGCCGCCTATTGCGCGCGCGAAGTCGTACTGCGGGAATATCGTCGCTACGACCTTCGGACGCCCGCCCCTTTCCGACGCCGCCCTTTCTCCGTGGAAGGCGAAGAAGAGGGCGGCGGCGGCGATCGCCGCCGCCGCGCCGATCAATAGATATTTTTTATATTTTTTCATAAGAAAGATTACCTCCATGATTTTTTATTTTTGTCGGGACGCGCCGTCCCCTTAATTGTCCATCTCCGTTTTGAGCGAGGTGGGCGTCTGCGAAATCAAATACGGGAGGAGCGGCCGCTTCGTTTCGCCGGCGTCCCCGTAGGATTCCGCGGCATCGGGCGAGTCGCCGGGCAGCGGCGCCGCGCAGCCTTCCCGCCATTCTGCTACGGCGAGGCACAGCGGGCATTCCGCGCCGGAGCAGAGGTGCCCGGCGTGATGCAGCGGCATCGCCGAAAAAATAGAAAGCATTGTCAGAAGCAGCAGCAGCGCCGCGATACGCGTGACGCGGCGCGCCTCCGGCTTAACGCTCACGCCTTGCCGCCCCTCTCGGAAACGCAGCCGCAATGTCCGTAAATCACCGTTTTTGACGGATCCAGGTTAAAAGAATGCTGCTCCATGAGGTGCCGCGAGAAACCCTCGGCGGCGGAACAGTCGATATGCTTCAGCCCTCCGCAGTCGAGACATTTCAGATGAAGGTGCGGCGGGGCCCCCTCTTCGCCGAGGCGGTAGATCGCCGACTCCCCCTTTTCCGAAATATATTTCAGCGCCGCTCCATCCTCCGCCATCTTTTCCAGCTGACGATAAGCCGTCGTCCTGTCTATAGGCCGGCCTCGCTCGGCGAGCGCCGCGCAAATGTCGTCGACGCTGAAACAGCGCTCCGGATTTTCCGTAAGAAGCGCCAGTATGGATTCATGATGTCTGGTCTTATATCTGCAGCGCGCCGCCATTTTTCGTCCCCCACTATTAAACTGCAATCTGTTTGCAATTTTATATCACAGAGCGGCGGATCGTGCAAGGGGGCGAATACGCCGCCCTCACGTTGAGAGAATCTTGATTGCAGAACTAAATGATGCCGTATAAGCTACAAGCGCGGCCGTCTGCTTCCGCGAAAGCGTCGCTCGCAACAAGCTACCTTTGTTGTTTTTGCTTGTTGTTCTTTTTTTTATCTTATGGTATAAATGAGACAGTAAGGGATTCAAAAATGTTAAAAAACTATTGACAATAAGGCGGAAATACCAGATGCTCAGTCAGTCAGTCAGTCAGTCAGTCAGTCATAGCTCATAAGCCTTCATCGTTGCTTGAGCGGCCGTCTATGTACGCTTGTACATAGACGGCCGCTTTTTTGTCTGCCGGAAATGTCCGGCTGTAGGCGTGGTAATGATTTGCAATCATATTTTCGGCCAATGTTTTGTCTCGCCGATGCTCTGTAGTGGAGAAAGGAGGGAGCGGCTGTGGCTGCCGTAGGATCGGTCAGAAATCGAAGCGACCCGTTTTAGCATCGTAGACTTTACATGACATAGGGGCCGCCGTCGACAAGAGGTTTTGCCCGGGGTCGTCGGCGCAATTTCGCTTAAATGCACAGAACAAGGAGGAAAAAGTATGTTCTTCAATAAGAAAAATTTCTTGTCATTTCTTATGCCGCTGATCGCGGTAGTTTTTATGGCCGTTATTGCCGGCGGCTGCGGAGGAGGAGGCGGCGGCGGCGATTCGCCCTCGCCCGGACCTACGCCAGGTCCTGAACCGAGCCCGGAGGGCGCGCGCTACACGCCGGGCGAAGAAAAAATCCTCGTTGAAAAGAAAATCGGCGCTTTGGGCGGCGTAATCGAAATAAACGCGCCTGGAACGCCGGTGGACGGGGTTAAGATAGACTTTCCCGCAGGCGCGCTGCCTGACAGCTACGACGTCGGTGTAGGCTACGATACCGGGAATGTGGCGTTCAAATCCAACCCCGCTCTGGTAGGCGTCCCCATCCTCGTCATGAATATGGCGTACAAGGGCGAGTTCGCCAATCCCGTCAAAATAACCGTGCCGATGAGAGATAAAGAGGCGACGCCGGTACCCTATTACATCGACGGAGACGGCAAATTGCAGGTGATGAGCCTAACGGGCATCGACCGAGCGAAGGGGGAGTCCTCGTTCGTCACCTTCCACGCCAGCAAATTCACCGTCCCCGAACTTAAACTGGCGGATATTCCCATCGCGAAGTTCAATATGGCGTACCAGCCCAGCGGGGACGGCTTCCAGATCGCCAACGTCGGCTCGACATACAACAGCGACGGCGAGTGTTTTGGGATGTCGGCCTTCTCAATGTGGTACTCCTGGGGGCGCAAATCTACCGGTCGAGGCAGGCTTTACAGCCAGTTCATGGACGAGGTTGGCAAAGACCGCGAGGGCAACGATATCCTAGGGCAGGACGTCGTCGCCACGAGGAGCCACACGTCGGTCAGCAGACTTTGGCAGACTCACTATTCAGATGTTGCGGATTGGCAGATTAGAGACTGCACATCAGAGGATAGATTCGTCGCCATCACCGCGGCGATGATCGACTCCGTCTGCCCTATCGTAATGTACATCGACGACGCCGGCAAAAGCGCAGCCGCCCACGCGATCCTCGCCTACGGCTACAGCTTCACGAGCGACGACAAAAAGAGCGCCAATATCCACTTCTATGACCCCAACCACCCGGGCGACGACCATCTCTTCGTCAACTACCGCACGGACACGAAAGAGTTCGGCGGCTACGAAGACTTCACGCGATTCGCTTATCTTGGGCAGGGCGATCTTAAATGGAGCGAACGCTTTGAAAGCATCTTAGCCGGCGCGATGCTTAATTTCAACGGCAGCGGCTTGGCCAAGATAACGCTCGACGGCTCGTCGCCCAAGAGCGGCGAGGAAGCGGCAGGCAGGAATATCGTCATATCCGGCAAGATAGAGAGCGTGGAAGTGCTCGCGGACAAGATGAAGATGAGCGTCCGCAGCGTCTATGAGGATGAAAAGGGTGATTGGAAGTACGGCGATTTTCAGGACTTTGAAGGCAGGGTCGACGGCGACTCGGGAAAATTCGCGGTCCCCGTATCGCTCAATTCGGGAGTAAACCAGATAGTCTTCACTCCTAGCGGCACATTGGATGAAGGAAGGGTTACTCTGATATCGCACGACTGGACGGAGGAGTACCTTGTCACGCTTTCTGAACCTTCCGCCAAAATACTTGTAACATTGACATGGGACACCGACGATACGGATATCGACCTCTATGTGAAGGATCCAACCGGCGACTATTCATGTTTCTACCATGAGAAGACGGCAGACGGCGGTGTGCTGGACTACGATGTCACTACGGGATACGGGCCGGAACACTGGACGCTCAAGACAACCGACACTATAAGATATGGGGCGCCGTACAAGGTGAGGCTGCACTACTTCAGCGATAATGATAACGGCCCATCCAATTATACTGTTAAAATAAGGCTCAACGAGGGTGAAAAGGATGACGTAGAATATACTTATAGCGGCGCTCTCGTAGTCTCTAACAGCAGTAACGACGGGCCTGATGATACCGGCGCCGACTGGGCGGATATCGCCGAAATAGTGCTTCCCGCGCCAAGTTCTGCGTCAATTCCAAAGGCATATGCTACGAAAGCCGATTCTGCTGTTAATACTTTGGCCGCTGTGCCGAGCCAGAGCGAGCGGGCGAAATATAAGCCGGCAAGATAGATTGGGGCTTTCGCACTAAGCAAATGTGCACAGCCCGGAAAGGTTTCAGATAAAGCAATGCCCGGGCTCACAAAAGTCCGGGCCTTTACGCAGTATTCAGACGTGCGAAATCACAAATTATTACACGGAAACCATACGGCGAATGCGCCGGCCTTTTGCCGCGCGCTCGAACGGCTCGGCCGCGGCTTTCAGGCGTTGTAAATCTTTATCCCTGCGCGCTCGGCGGCCTTTTTCAGATGCGCGAGCGCCGCTTCCTGCGCCGCCGGCTGATCTTTGTCGACGATGCTTTCGACGACACGCCTGTGCTCTTCGAGGACGTTGTGCGCCCTCTCCGGCGAAGCCATCGTTTTTATCCGCAGCTCCTTCGCAAGGTCGTGCAGCTTCCCGTAAAGGAAGAAAAGGAATTCTATCAGGACGGGGTTGTGGCTCGCGCGCGCGATCGCTTTGTTGTAGCGCTCGTGAGCCTCCGCTCCCGGCGTCCTCTTCCTCACCGCTTCGGCCATTTCTTCGAAGGATTTAGTGATCTCCTCGATATCCTCCTGCGTGCGGCGCATCGCCGCGAGCCCGGCCGCCTGCGATTCAAGCAGGGCGCGCATCTCGTAAAAATAATTCACCTCGCCCATGGAGATCGTCTCGAAGACGTCGGAGAATCTGAACGCCTGGCGGCTCCTCGAATTCTTTACGATGATGCCGCGTCCCTGTTTGGCTTCGAGGATGTCTTCGTTTTTCAGGCTGGCGATCGCTTCGCGCAGAATCGTCCGGCTCACGCCGTACTTCTGCGCGAGCTCCGCCTCCGACGGCAGCCTGTCGCCTATTGCAAGCTGCCCGGACTGTATCTCCGACAGAATCAGCTTGGATATCTGAGAGGAGAGCCGCTCCGTTTTCACCGGCATATTTGGAATATCGTTGTCACGCAGTAAATCCTTCATCTGAAAAACCTCTTTCGCGCCGCGCGCAACGCGCCGCAGTGATCGTCCCCTTTCAGTTTATCACAAACCGCGCTCGGTAATTATCCGCGCGTGGTTATTTTTCTTTTCGCTCCGCGGAAATCGGCCCGCAAAAATGGGCCGGCTCCCGCTCTTGACGGGATATTTGTAGTATTATATTATAATTATATAATAGCCAAAGAAAAAGTTTTGCGGAAAATCCGCGCTGTCAAAAAGGAGTGGTTTTTTCAAAGATGAAAGAAGCGCTTATGATGCAGGGGGCAAGGACGATAATGGACAACTGCGTCTCGCTTAAAGCCGGCGAAACGGTCCTCATCGTCACCGACATGGTGCAGGAGAAGATAGCTAAGGTGCTGGCCTGCGCGGCCGTCGAGCGGGGCGCGGAGGTCGTCGTCAGCGTGATGAAGCCCAGGAAGAGGGCAGGCGAGGAGCCGCCGAAGCTTATCGCCGAGAGCATGAAGCACGCCGACGTCGTGCTGATTCCAGTCAGCTACTCGGTGACGCACACCTTCGCCGTGAAGGAGGCGGCGGAGCATGGCGCGCGGCTGCTCGTGCTGACCGATTTTACCGAGGATATGCTCATTTCCGGCGGTATCGAGGCGGACTTCCGCGCGCTCAAGCCGATTTGCAAGAGCGTGGCCGACGCCTTTGCGAAGAGCAGCCGCGTGCGCGTCACGACGCCTGGCGGCACGGATCTGACGCTCGATATCACGGGGCGCCGCGGCAACGCGCTCTACTGCGTGGTCGAGCCCGGCGAGTTCTCGACGATCCCGACCGTCGAGGCCAACTCGTCGCCGGTCGAGGGCTCCGCTAACGGGCGTATCGTCGCCGACGCGAGCATTCCCTATCTCGGTATCGGCGTCCTCGACGAGCCGGTCGTTGCGGAGGTGAGGGAGGGCTTCATCACGAAGATCAGCGGCGGCAGGCAGGCGGAGATGCTTAAGAGGGATTTAGCGAGCCACAACGACCATAACTGCTACAATATAGCAGAGCTGGGCGTCGGCCTGAATCCCCAATGCAGGCTCTGCGGCATCATGCTCGAAGACGAGGGCGTGATACCGACGGCCCATATCGGCATAGGCACGAGCATCACGCTCGGCGGCACGGTGAAGGCGCCGACGCATTACGACCTTCTTATGTGGAACCCGAAGATAGAGGTCGACGGAAAAGTTATAATCGACGGCGGCAAGGTCTGCCTGTAACGGCGAAGCAAAAATTTTTTTATTTTTTCAGCATAAATGTAGAGGGAGGATGCAAATCATGAAAAGGTTTTTAGGTTCTCTGGTCATAGCGGCGGCGGTTATCGGCATCGCTTTTTCCGCGCTTCCGACGTCGGCGGCGGATTTCCCGTCGAAGCCGGTGCTCGCGGTGGTGCCCTTCTCGCCGGGCGGCGGAAACGACATAGTGATCAGGCTCGTGGCCAAGTACATCACGCCGGCGTTGGGGCAGGCGCTGGTAGTCGAGAACAAGCCGGGCGCGGGCGGACAGATAGGCTGGACGGCCCTCGCGAAGGCGCGCCCAGACGGATATACGATCGGCGCGACGAGCCAGCCTTCGATGGTGCTGGTGAAGGCGCTGCGCGGCAACGTGCCGTTCGAGCTGGGCGACTTCAAATATATATGCAACTTCCAGATAGACCCGCTCATCTGGGCCGTCAATAAGGGAAGCAAATTCAAGAGCGCCGCCGACGTCGTCGACTTCGCTAAGAAGAACCCGGGCAAGCTCAACGTCGCAGGCGACGGCCCGCAAAGCAATGTGCAGCTGCAACATCTGATAAACGAGAAAGCGCTCGGCATGAAGAGCAACTTCGTGCCCTACAGTGGCTCGGGGCCGGCGCTCACCGCGCTCATGGGCGATCAGGTCGACATAGCGCTGACGACGATGAGCGCCGCCGCGTCGCATGTCGAATCGGGCAGGATAGTCCCTCTCGTCATGTTCTATGACGAAAAAATCGAAGGTGCGGACGTCAGATCTTCGAAAGAAGTCTTCGGCAAAGCCATCCCCTCCGCCGGTACGGCTATGCGCGGCGTGGCGGCGCCGAAGAACGTAGACCCCAAGGTCGCGGCGGCTCTCGAAAAGGCCTTTGAAGAAGTGACGAAGAACCCGGAATTCAAAAAACAGGCGAAGTCGCTCGGGCTGATAATCAAGTTCATCGGCTCCAAAGAGTCTCAGAGGCTCGTGGAAGAGTCGAACGCCGTCGTCGAAGAGTACAAATCGCTCTTCTAAAATTTCTTAAAATCATAAGATTTTCCAGCCTTCCGCCCCGGAGGACGGAGCGGAGGGCTTTCCGCACAAGGAGTGATTCTGTTTGCTTACAAACAAGGAGCGCTTATTTTCTCTGGGGATACTTGCGACGTCCCTTCTGCTGACGCTGCAGTCCTTCCGCTATCCCGCGGAGTCGTCGCACTTTCCGAGATTCCTCTGCCTGCTGATGACGCTTTTTTCCGTCTTGCTGCTCGCGCGCTCGGCCAAGCGCGCCGCCGACGGGGAAAAGGGCGAAGGCTTTTCAGAGGGCGCGAAAATCCCGGCCCTGGTCTTCTCAGTGACCGCGGCCTACGTTTTTGCCGTGAACTATGTGGGATACTTCGTGAGCACTGTCGTTTTTATGTTTCTCGCCATGTTTTTATTCGGCGAAAGGCGGATACTTCCTATGGCTGGCGCGACGGCGGTCTTCCTCGGAGTCGTCTACGCCCTTTTCGTTTCTTTCCTCGGCCTCAGGCTGCCGGAGGGAATACTCTTTTAGCGTCGGGGTGAGCGGCTTATGGAACAGGTCATTGCCAATATAGCGCAGGGCGCGGCGGCGCTCGCCGACCCACTTATTTTGACTCTGATATTCGCCGGGACCGTCTTCGGCGTAGTTATAGGCGCGCTGCCGGGGCTCACGAGCACGATGGGCGTCGCTCTGCTCGTGCCCGTGACCTTCGGCATGAGCCCCGCGGCGGGACTCGCGCTGCTGGGGGCTATCTACTGCTCCTCGACCTATTCGGGGGCGATAAGCGCGATACTGCTGAACATCCCGGGCACGCCGGCGAACTGCTGCACGCTGCTCGACGGCTATCCGATGACGAAAAAAGGAGAGTCGGGCCTCGCGGTCGCGCTCGCTACCTCTTCGTCGGCGGTCGGTGGCTTTCTGAGCGTCTTCGCGCTCCTCTTTTTGGCGCCGCCGCTCGCGGAGTTCGCGCTGAAATTCGGCGCCCAGGAGTATTTCCTACTCGCGATTTTCGGCGTCAGCGTCATCGCGTCGCTTTCCGAGAGGAACATGCTCAAGGGGCTCTGGTCGGGCGCCTTCGGCCTTTTCCTCAGCGTCGTGGGGATGCACCCGATCACCGGAGATCTGCGCTTCACCTGCGGTATAGCGGAGCTCTACAACGGCCTCTCCCTCGTCATAGCGCTCATAGGGCTCTATTCGATCCCCGAGGTCATCGAATCGCTCAAGTCGCTTAGCTTCGGCAGGCCGCGGCAGAGCTCTTCGGTCGGCGGCGGGGCCGCCCGCGAGATGCTGAGGATATTCAAATATAAGATGCTCCTTCTGCGCTCTACGGTGATCGGTATCATCGTCGGCATAATCCCGGGGGCCGGCTGCAGCATAGCGAGCTTCGTAGCCTACGACGACGCGAAGCGCGCGTCGAAGCATCCGGAGGCCTTCGGCACCGGCTGTTGCGAGGGGATCATAGCTTCCGAGACGTCCAACAACGCGGTCGTCGGCGGCTCTCTCGTGCCCGCGCTGACGCTGGGCATTCCCGGCAACGCGGTCTCGGCGGTCCTGCTCGGCGGGCTCATGGTCCACGGCTTGAAGCCCGGCCCGGCGCTTTTTGCCGAAAACGCATCCGTCGTCTACACTTTCATCATGAGCCTCTTCGTATCCAACCTCGTCTTCGTGCCGGTCGGCCTCTTCATAGCGCGCTACTGCGTCAAGCTGATAGAGATACCGGCGTCGATACTCGGCCCGCTGGTCATAGGCCTCGCGGTGATAGGCTCCTACGCGATCAACATGTCGATCGTCGAGGTCATGATAATGCTCGCGGTCGGGCTGGCCGGCTTCCTGATGAAGTTTTTCGACGTGCCTAGGGAGCCGCTCGTGCTCGGCCTCGTCCTCGGCGGCATGGCCGAGGGGGAGCTCGCGAGGGCGATGGCGCTGGTGCACGGCGACGTCTGGAGGCTGCTCGGCAGAATGTTCACGAGCCCGCTTTCGCTGATAATAATAGCGCTGACGCTATTCTCGCTCTGGAAGGGCGTAAAGAATCAGTTCACGAGCGGAAAATCGTAGAGGCAGCGCTTTAGCCGCGGCGCTTTTGTGAAAACATAGCGCCGCGCATCCTCGCGCTTGCCGGGAAGGGGCCGTTTCCTTTGACAATCCTTTTGACAGGCACAGCGTGCTCCGCGCATCCGCATTGCCCCGCGGCTAAGCCGAGTTTCTCAGGGCAATCGCTTACGAAATAAGAGTGATGATCGGCAAACATGGCCGTCTCCGTGTAGCTGTTGTTTTTATTCTACCGCATGTCGGCCTCCTTTGATGAACTTGTGCCTCGGAGTTGCCGCTCTCTCTGCTCTAACTTACAGACGATCTGCACGGGAACTTCTTCGTGAGTGATTGCACTGATTAGTGCCGCCTTCTCATTGACATTTGTGCTCAAACTCATTTCTAATACGCTCTAACAATTAGATGTTGACTTTCCAATAGCCATTTTTCTTTGATCCAACTCTTTCGATATAGCCGTTTTTCCGAAGAAATGCAATGTTATTTTCAACGGTAGTCTCAGCACACCCAAGAATGGCCCTCAGCTGTGCCGTAGTAATGTTAGAATCGTTTCTCATCTCAGCAATGATCCTGCTTCTCCGTTCGTTCAGCGCTTTCTTATCCCCGGTTTTATTCCCCAATGAAACTTGGGGTTTATGTATTCTCTCAAACGAGATTGTCACAACAATCGAGTTCTCTCTGAATGTGAAGGCATTCTTTCCATAAACCTCTATGATTTTCGGCACGCCTCGTCCGGATTTCTCACTGATATGTAGCTGCAGGAAAATCTCCGATAATTTATCGTTCACCGGGACAGATTCACCGAGAAAGAATCCCTCCATTGTCTGAGCCGGCGGGATCGTGCCTCTGGATAAGATCTCGATACGATTTGAAAAGACTGAAATCATCGGTTCATTGCCTTCCACCCACTTATTATGGAGAACAGCATTGATTACGGCCTCACGAAAGGCTTTATTGTCGAACAATGGTACTTCTTTTCGTTCGACAACACGATCCGTTTCATCTGCCTGAATCAAGTTCAGCACATCGCCATACCGTAGCAGTTCATCAAGGCTATACAACAGGCAGTTGTTTCCAAATTCTCTGACAGAGAAAAGCGGCGAGCCTTTTGTCTCACCATCAAATATCGTTACCCGAAGAGGGAAATGCGAATTATCCGACAACAGCTGCGCCAGCAGGTTGAATTCGCCGTTGCTGTTCTTCAGACCGAGGTTCTTGATGAATGTTTCCTCTTTCAATACGATTCCTTTGGAACCATAGTATCCAAACAACTTAGAGAAAGTCAGTTCCTGATACTTTGCAGGGAACGTTTCCATCGTCTCGATTCTTCCATCCAAAATTTTGAACAGTTGGATTTCTCTCTTCGGATAATCTTTCATATTTACCTTTGAGGAGACGATACGAATATACCGCTTTTCCCTGAAAGATGTCGGAATCTCAACAGCGGCAGGAATCACCAACACGACTACCCGATTACCATCAATCACATCTTCTTCAAAAGAAAAATTGATGCTGGGAGAGAGATTTCTACCAAGATAATTCTGATACGGTTCTTTGTTATGATTACAGTACTGATTGAAGTCTGTACCTACGATTTCATGGGTATCGTTATTTACGCCCCATACAAAAAAAGCATACTTTTTATAGTGAAATGCTGCGGCATTTGACATTGCAGAAACATATTCACCCAGCGCTTCCGGCTGAAACAGTTTTCCTTGAACTCAAACCATTCCTGCTCATCATCATAAGAGCACAGTTCACGAACAATCGACTTAATATCCATGGTTTCTCCTTTTCCCCAGTTTTATTCCCCAATTAACATTATGGCATATAGGGAATAAAATGGGGAATATATTTTCTTAACCTCTTTCGTAAGATCGTGAGTTCGGGTAGGCAACTGCTCTTCAAAAAGATATCGTCCTCGTAGCGCTTCCGATAATGCGTGTTTTAAAAAACTCTCAGACATACGCTCCGGTACTTTCTCAACGATCTGCTTCAAAATTATTAAGGAGTTCAGTCCCATTCGCTTCTTGATCGGCATCTTACGTTCATTTCCAGTTTGTCTATCCGAAACGCTGAAACCTATTGATATTTCTGCATTTCCCGCAGGTCTGCTGCCATAAAAAGCTCCGTTTTCCCTTGTTTTGCCCACAAGGGCAAAAACAAGGGAAACTTTTTATCAGTTGCCGCCTATTACCTTATCCAGCAAGCGGGCCGAGGAGCGTTTCGCTTCCCTTGTCGAGTGAGCGTAGATGTTCATGGTGGTACTGACGTCGGCGTGTCCCAAAAGCTCCTGTACGTCCTTCAGTGTTGCCCCGTTTGAGAGCAAGTTGCTGGTGAACGTGTGGCGAAGCTGGTGGAAGTGGAAGCCCTCAAGCCCTGGAACCTTCTTTGAGGCTGTCCGGCAGGCAATGCCGACCGTGCTGGACGATTCAAAGCACCCGTCCGGGCGGAGACAAACGAAGTCGATTTCCCGATAATCCTCCGGCACTTCCTCCGACCTTTGCAGACTGTACAGCTCGTAGTAGCTGCGGCCTCTTTCCTGTACCTGCCTGTAGTAGTTCAGGCTGTAAAGCTCGCCGTACTTGAAGCGGTTTTTGTGCTGCTCGGTCCTGGCTGCCTTGAGGATCGCCGCCAGCGTGTCGCAGAAGTCCACTGTGCGGATTTTGCTCCGCTTGGTGGTGCCGACCTCTGTCTTGTGCCTTGCCCCGTTGTAGCGCATACTGCGCCGTACCGTGATGGTCTGCTCCTTGAGGTCAATGTCCTGCCATGTGAGAGCGCAGACCTCGCCGATCCGAAGCCCGGTGTAGTAGGCGATCTGGATGGGCAGGAGCGCCGGATTCTCTTTCTTTTTCAGATAGTCCGTCAGCGCCTTGTACTGCTCGAAGGAGATCGTGGGGACGGTCAGCCCGTCCTCGCTGTCTCCACCCCACAGTTCATAGCTTTCCTGCTTTTGCCTGATCTTGATATACTGCATCGGGTTGAAGGTCAGCAGCCGCTTGGGGAAGACCGCAAACCGGAACGCTCCCTGCATCACTGCCGAGAACTGCCGCATATACCCCTTGCTGATGGGCTTTACTTCCGTTCCGTCGGCGTTGGTGCCTCCGAAGGACAGGAGATCGAAGAATGCCTGCAAATGCTCCGACGTGACGGTTTTGAGCTTCCGGCTGCCGATGGGAAACTGCTTGATGCGTCCCACAGCGCCCTGATAGGCCATGACTGTGCCGTTGGAGAGATTGCCGGGCTTGACTTCTTCCTCGATCCACATATCCAGCAGATCGCCCACCGTGACGTTTTCGGATTTGGCAACGAACTTCTTCGCCTCGTAATCCTCCATCGCCTTGCGGAGCAGGGCTTCCGTCTCGGACTTGCTCTCCGTCCCGGCGCATTCCTTCTGCACCAGATTTCCGCTCTCGTTTTCTACGTAGAAGCGGTAGTACCACTTTTTGCCTTTCTTTCTGACAGATCCTTTTGCCATAGATCGTGATTCTCCTTTCCGTATCCGTGGCAATCGGGTCTGTGACATATGGTGTGCGTGTTACCATATCCGCCGGTCGTTATGACCGGCTTTTTTCGTTCCCGTATTCAGATTTCAAGGTACCACGGTACTTTTATGTACCTTTTGCGCGTTGCTCAGCTTCTTTAGCGGCCAGCCTGCGTTCCGATTCCTCTACCATGCCAAGCAGCTTTGGGACGGATATTTGAGTTCGTCCTTCATCGTAGAAATGCAGGATGCCGTCCAGGTATCGCTTCATATCCTCCACCGGGACTTCCATTTCCTTCTGGTAGACCTGCTCGGTGATGGAGCCGATGTGGATGGCATATTTCCCGATGGACTCTTTCAGGACTTCATCCTCTGCCACTTCATCGACCTTCTTCATGGAGATCGCCCAGTACTTTGTGAGAATGGCATAGAGGTCTACAAGCTGACCGAGGAATGTCGTCAAAAGCTGCTGGTGCGGCTCTCCCTTAACGGAGGAAGTCACTGTTTCCAGATAACTCTTGATGTGCTTCTCCAGTTCCATCTGGCAGACGGTATAGCTGTTGTATTCCTTATCATCGGAAAGCCCCGTCAGCCATTCGGGAGTGGTAAGCAGCGCTTCCGCAAGGCCGTTGATGACCATGGTTCGTTTCGGATCGACGCCATCCGCTTCATATCTCTGGATGGTGGACTTGTTGACGCTGATCCGTTTCCCCAACTCCGGCATGGACAGGCCGAGTTCTGTCCGGCGTTCCTTAACACGTTGGCCGACCTGTTTCGGGCTGAATATTTCTTTGTATTTCGCTCCTGCGGAGGGCCTGTATCGAGTGTTCGGGCCTCCTGCCTCACATTCGATACAGAGAAAAACGCTGACGCATTTTTCTACCGCTGCCCCGACAATCGGCGGTTGTCTTTGCAGCGGCAACTGCTTTCGCAGTTGCAAAAGAGGACACGCAGGCGTTTACAGAAACGGAGGTGAATGATGGCACGGCACGGCACAGCTTTATCCAGATGTCGAAACTGTCAAATGTCAAGGGAAGAATCGGATATATTTCAGACCCAAAGCGGCAGGAGCACCTGTATGCCACTTTCACTACAAGGGAAGATATTTCCTTCTGGAACGATCTGGCGAAGGAATGTCAGGAGGAATTCCGGCACTATGAAACAGAGGGAAAATGTATTGAGGCACGGGAACTGATCATTGCGCTGCCGGAGGAATACACGCAGTTTGATCCAAAACAGGTGTTAGAGGAGTTCACGACACAATTCAAGAAGCGGTATGATGTAGAATGTGTATTGGCGCTTCACCACAACAAGACAAAGAAAAATCTTCATATCCATCTGATTTTTTCGGAGCGGCGACCCTTGTCGGAGCCGGAAGTAAAGATTGCAAGCCGCAGCGTGTTCTACGATGAACTCGGAAAACGGGTACGCACGAAAAAAGAGATTACCGGAGAGGACGGCAAAATCCGCGAGGGATGCACCGCCATCAAAAGGAGCGAGGCCTACGAAAGCCATTTGTTCTCCGTAAAGGATGAGGTTTTTAAGAGTGAAGCATTCCTCGATGAAAGCAAACAGTTCTATACCGCACTTATAAATCGTCATATCCACGAACCGGAACACAAGCTGCAGGTATTCAATCCGAATAGCGTATATCTGCCGACAAAGAAGATCGGGAAGAATAACCCGAAGGCAGCGGAGATCGAGGCAGACAACGCCGCGCGGCAGGACTGGAACAGAACGGCGGATATGGCACTGGTGTCCGGGATCGAAGAATCAATGATCATAAAGATCAGAAATGAACACGTCTACGATGAAGCCACCCGTTCCGTGCAGAAGCACGGCTGGCTGCCGGGACTGTTCCGAGGTATCATCCAAAAGGCAAAGGAAATCCTGATGGGATTGATCCGGGAGACGGAGGTCCCGCCCAAGCACATCCTATCCGTTGATATGATGGAGTACCGCAAAATGCAAAAGCTGATGGTCAAGGTACAGGATGAAGCCAGGGCGGTCAAGCAGCTCATGCACGTAGAACTGCCAAAGCTGGAAAAGCAGCTATCCGAGATAACAGGGCTGTTCAAAGGCAAGGAGCGGAAAGCCCTGACGGAGAAAATAGAGCAAACGCAGCAGGAGATCGACCGCCGGATGGACCGGCTGCCCGGTATCCTTAAAGCGGACGGCTATCCCGATGTACAGGCTTTCAAACGACTGTATGACGACGCTACACTCCTTGTGGAGCAGTATAACCGCGATCTGGCCGCATGGGAGCGGCAAGTCCGCGGAGAGAAACAGCCCCAGCAGGCACCGCCTGAAAAAGAGAGCGTCTGGAAGAAACTCCGAGATCTGGAGGCGGAGGCCAAGCACCGGAACGACACACGGCGACAGCAGACCCGCCCTCGCAGCCACGATTATGACAGAGGACGCTAAAACAGGAAAATACACCGCAGGAGGTCCCTGCGGTGTATACATAGAAATGCCCTGCAAGTTTGCGGCTTGCAGGGCGGAATATTCCTAATGAATTGATTTCACAAAAATATTGACATATGTCATTAACGCGAGTAATATAGTAAATGACATATGTCAGAAAGGAGAGATTATGCCAAGACCCTTCAGATGCCGCAGAATAGAGCAACTTCCGGTCTATCGCAGCTTCTCGCCTGATGATATCACGGCCGCCGAAAGCGTTCAGATGACCGTTGACGAATTTGAGACATTGAGACTTCTGGATGACGAAGGCCTTACCCAAGAGGCTTGTGCATCCAGGATGAACATTGCCCGGACTACAGTAACTGCTATTTATGACAGCGCAAGGAAAAAGGTCGCCGACGCCCTTGTGAACGGGAAAAGGCTGCTGATCACAGGCGGACACTGTGAATACGAACCGATCGAGATTGATCAGGAAATCATTGAGAAAGGAATAAATACCATGAGAATTGCAGTCACTTATGAAAAAGGGGAGATCTTCCAGCACTTCGGCCATACCGAACAGTTTAAGCTGTATGATATTGAAGAAGGGAAGATCGTTAATGAACAGATCGTTGATAGCAACGGAAGCGGCCATGGCGCTCTTGCAGGTTTCCTGCAGGCGGTAAAGGCTGACGCCCTGATCTGCGGAGGCATCGGTATGGGTGCACAGATGGCGCTTGCTGATGCCGGAATCAAGCTTTACGCAGGAGTTCAAGGGCCTGCAAATGCTGCTGCAAAGTCTCTTGCTGAAGGGACGCTGGAATATGATCCCGATGTCAAATGCGATCACCACGGTCATCATCACGGCGAGGGGCATGAGTGCGGACATCATCACGGAAAAGGCCTCGACTGCGGTCATGAAGAAGGTGACGAGGGCTGTCGTCGTCATCACGGTGAGTAACCCGCTGTGAAGTCAGCAAAATGAACCTTTTACTTGATCTCTTTTTGACCTTTGCAAAGGTCGGCCTGTTCACCTTCGGCGGCGGATACGCCATGATCGCACTAATCGAAAACACCTGCGTGGAGAAGAAGCAGTGGATCACCCACGATGAGATGATGACCATTACCGTCGTTGCAGAATCCACGCCGGGGCCAATCGCTATCAACTGCGCAACCTATGTAGGGTATAAGCAGAAAGGGTTCGTGGGAGCTCTGATTGCCACAGTGGGAATGATCCTCCCCTCCTTCTGCATCATTTTTGTGATATCGAAGTTTTTGGATCATTTCCTTGAGATTACCTGGATCGCACATGCTTTCCAGGGCATTAAGATCGCAGTCGGAATCCTGATCCTGGACGCTGCCATTAAGATGCTGCAGAAGATGCAAAAGAAAACGATGCCCAGGGCATTAAGATCGCAGTCGGAATCCTGATCCTGGACGCTGCCATTAAGATGCTGCAGAAGATGCAAAAGAAAACGATGCCCAGGGTGTTTATGCTCTGTGCGTTTTCGGCCATGCTGTTGATCAATATCTTCTCTGTCAGGATTTCTTCCATTATCCTGATGCTTACTGCAGGGCTGATCAGCCTGATCATCTTCATGGTCAAAAAGCCTGCCGCAAAAGGAGGTGCCGGGAAATGATTCTTACGGAACTATTTATCGGCTTCCTCAAGGTCGGTTGTTTCGCTTTTGGCGGCGCATACGGTGCTATTCCTCTGATTCGTGATGTGGTTCTTTCTTATGGCTGGCTGGACGATGAGATGCTGACCTATATAATCGCTGTCAGCGAAAGCACGCCCGGGCCGATCATGGTAAACATGGCAACATATGTCGGCAGTTCGCAGGCAGGGATTCTCGGATCACTGGTTGCAACACTTGCCGTTATACTTCCATCCTTTATCACTATTCTTTTGGTGACAGCGCTTCTGACAGCCGCATTGAAGAACCCCTATGTACAGGCAGTCCTTCACGGATTAAAACCGTGCATGATCGGGATCATTCTTGCCACTGGTACATATATGATCGTTTATCACTGCATTAGCAGTCCACTAACTGCTTCATTTGACTCGATGGCAACGATTATGACCACCGCGCTCGCCGGAGTGTACTTCGGATCACGAAAAATCATGATGAATGAGATATCTCCGATAGGATTGATAGGAATTTCGGCAGCAGCCGGTATCATTGTATTTGGACTGAAATGAAAGGAGAAAGCTATGAAAGTCGGAATCATAAGATGAGGATTACTACCCCGGTACAACTGACTTTAAAATAATCAGAGAACGCAGAGGTGTATTTGAGGGAATCGATGGGGATATCGAGCTTGTTGGATTCTGCAATTGCGGTGGACGTCCAGGAAAAAAGGCAGTCTTTCGTGCAAGGAAGCTGGTCGAGTGCGGAGCGGATACCATAATATTTGCTTCTTGTATTCAAAAAGGCACACCGATCGGATATCCGTGTCCTTTTGCGAAAAAGATGCGGGATATTATTGAGAAGGATTTGGGCAGTAAAGTCAGACTGTTTGATTATACGCATTGATGTATTTATTCTCTTTTCTTTCTGTGGGGTAGTGTAACTTATTCTGTGTAAACCCCTTGCCCCTGGATCGATGTAAGACATCAAAGGGTTACCGTTACTGCTTCAGTATCACCATAATGACATACGCTATCCGGGCTGTCAATGGACTGCAGCCCGGACTTTTCTTATAGGCGTTTAGGGCTATTCCAGATCTCCGGGTTCTATGCGTTCCTCAAAGTAAATGCACAGCTGTGACAGAATTTTACTCCAGTCCCTGTCCCTGCCGGTCCACTTTTCAGTGATGTCCATCGTCGCAAGATAAAGGAGCTTGAAAAGGGCGTCGTCTGAGGGGAAGATCGTACGTGTTTTTGTCACTTTCCTGAGCTGCCGGTTGTAGTTCTCGATCTGGTTTGTCGTATAGATCATCCGGCGCAGCTCATAGGGATACTTGAAATAAGCGGATAACTGAGGCCAGTTGTTCCGCCAGCTCGCTACCGAAGACGGGTATTTCGAGCCCCACTTCTCTTCAAGTCTGTCAAGCCCTTCCTCGGCCTGCTCCAGTGTAGGAGCCTGATAGACACCCTTCAAATCATTCATAAAAGCCTTAATGTCCTTGTAAGAGACGAATTTTGTCGTGTAACGGATCTGATGGACAATGCAGCGCTGGATTTCGGCCTTGGGATATACGGCGCTATCGCATCTGC